>NZ_JAHAJN010000007.1 GCF_018372215.1 Negativicoccus succinicivorans
GATTTTACTCTCTAATAGATATAATAGGTGAAAAATTATAAGGAGAAATTATGGACAGATTTTTAAATTCGGAATTCACAGCAATTGGAATAATTGCATTAATCATTTTAATAGTATTAATTTGGTGGGTAAAAACATCGAATAGATTTAACCGATACAAAGTCGTAATAGACGAATCCAAGAAAAACGTGGACATTGCACTAGCTAAAAGATACGACACAATTTGTGAAATGATAAAAGTAGCCAAATCATACGCAAAACATGAAGCCTCAACTTTTTCAGATGTAATTCAACTTCGCCAAAATGCAAATATCAAAGAATTCAACGCCACAATACAAAACCAAGACAAAGAAATCAGCAAAATATTTGCACTTGCTGAAAGCTACCCGGACCTTAAATCATCACAAGAATTCATCAATTTACAAGATGAAATCAGCGACGAAAATGAACAATTAGCAGCTGCGAAAAGAATCGTCAATAACAATATCAGCATAATAAATCAAGAAATCGTGTCGTTTCCTAAATCAGTTGTCGCAAAATCTAAAGGATTGAAAGAAATGGAATTTCTTAAAGAACAAAACATAGACAGCAAAAGATCGATCAATGAATTTGACTACGACGTTAAATAATTAGAATAAGTAAAAAAGTCCTCGCTTGGCGAGGACTTTTTTATTGCCGCGGCATCGTACGCAGACGGCGGTAAATCGGCAGGGCAAGGAGTGTGATCAAGCCGCCTTTGATGAGATTGAAAGGCACGATCACCCACCACATGAAATCCCAGACGGTGATGAGTTGGGAACCGGCGCGCGCGGACATGGCCAAAAGTTGCGCGGTCGAGATGCCGAATGCGGATTGATAGAGCGGCAGCAGCAACGTAAAGTTGAGAAATACGGCGACGCCGGCAATGGCGCAGGTGGCCGCCACATATGCGAGCCATCCCCAACGGCGCAGCAGCGTTGCAACGGTAATATAAGTGAGCGCCAACGTCGCGTTGGCGATTTCACCGATACCGAAAGTGGATGACACGGGCAGATGCAATAAATTTTTTAAGATGGCGATGGCGGCGCCGGCGGGCCAGCCGAACAAAAGCGCGCCGACGACGACGGGCACATCGCTGATATCCAGCGTTAAAAAAGCGGGCATCAGCGGCAGCGGAAATTGCCACAGCATCAATACGGCGGCAATGGCCGCGAGCAGACTGACGCGCGCGAACCAACGGAGATTGTGTTTTTTCATAATGAATAACCGTTTCTGAACATATAACCGAATTCGAATTGATTTTATTATAGCATTGCGATGATGAAATCCGGCAACTTAGTGACGATCAATGCGCCGCCAAATCGTTTCCACGAGCAGCCAGCAGGCGGAGGTGCCGATGCCCACGTAGAGAGGATTGAGCGTGAAGGTATCGTTACCGATGGAAAGCACGGCGATCAGAGTGGAGAAAAGAATATTCGCCGTCGTGCTTTTTTCCGAGGTCGGTCCTTTGGCGTAAATGGCGAGTAAAAAGGGTAAGAAAACGCCCGCGCCGCGCAGCGAAAAGGAAAGGAAATTCCAGTAGAGAATCTGGGAGTGGTAGCGGTATAACGAAACCGAAAAAGCGGCGAGCACAAGCATAATCAGCGCCGCCTGCAAAATGAAAAGCAGCCGCTTTTGTCCCTTTACGCCGAAACCCGACTCGAAGATATCGACGGCAATCGAGGTGGCGGCACCCAACGAAAGTCCGGCGATCGAGCCGATGATGGAAAGCAAAATCGCGCCGATCCCCAACCCCGCCAAAAGCGACGGCAAGTGCATCTGCATGAACATCGGCAACGCGGTGACGGCGTCGATCGACGGTGTCATAAAGTGCGTATGAATGCCGATTAAAATCAGCGGCAACCCGACCGGCATGCAAAGCGCCGCCGCCAAGTAACTGCCGCGCGCCGCGGTTTCGGCGTCACGCGCGCTGTACAGCGCCTGCGCATACGATTGCGTCACGGCGACACCGATAATGACGGAAAGACAGTTTGTCGCAAACATGCGCCAGCCGCTGCCCCCTTGCGGCCAAAGCCAGTCGGCGTGCCATACCGTGGCCGCGGGAAGTTGCGCCAAGCCGCGCCAGGCGTAAACGCCCGCGATGATCAGCGTGGTGTAGAGCAACACCGTTTTGACGATGCCGGACACCGCTGTGCCGCGAATGCCACCGGCCAAAACATACAACACGACAATGACGAGCAGCAACACAGTGCCCGTCAGTTCCGAGACGGGAAATAAAATTTGCATGAAATGAATGCCGGCCAAGCCGCTCGCGACGAGCGAAAAGAAAATACCCAAGACGGACACGATGGAAGTCGCCATGCCCGCCATTTTGCCGTAGCGCGCTGCGATATATTCGGCGATGGTTTTTAAGCCGCTTGCGCGCAGCGGTCCGGCGTATACTTTACCCAACAGAATAAAGCCGAGCGTCGAGCCGAAAGTAAACCACCAAGCGGAAAAACCGGCGCTCACGGCGCCTTGCGCGGTACCGACGGTGGCCGAGCCGCCGACGATCGTGCCGACGAGCGCGCCGGCGACAAGCCACGGACCGGACGCGCGGCCGCCCACGCTGAAATTTTCTAAAGATGATTTTTGCGCGGTCGCAAAAATCGTGATAAAGACGGCGGCAAAGGCGAGAAAAATTCCGCCCCAATGCCACACGGTAAATGAACTCACATTGCCTCCCATATACCACAGACAATCCATTCTTTTTTTATTATAACATCGGAAAACCGTGCTCACGCGGATTCGTTAAGACAGTCATGATACACGTTAAAAGTATTTTGGAGAAAAATTGACACTGCTATTTTTTTGTGCTATTCTACCTGTAATTAAATGAAATCATCGATGAACGGGAAGAGTACCGTCGTAACAAACGCTAAAGCGAGCCGGTGACAGTGGAAGATCGGCGCGGGAGGACGACGCGAATGGGCCCGGGAGATACGACCCGATCCGCTGCGCGGGGTAGGCGTCGACGGCACCTTCGGCCGCTATCCCGAAGCGCGTATCGCAAATCGCCGTACGTAGTAAGCCGGACTGATAACAGTCAAGCGGGGTGGCACCGCGGAAGGATACCTTTCGTCCCCATATCATTTGGATATGGATGTGGACGGGAGGCTTTTTTATTGTCCGCATCGGAAAGGAGATAACATGCAAACACAAACATTGGTATTTCAAAAAACACGCGGCGGGCAATTTCGCTGGTTGACCGTTTCGACTTTGTTGCTTTCCATCGGGACGATTTTACATATCGCGTCCCCCTCCATCGCGGGGTTCACGCCGAATTGGATGATCGCGACGTATTGCGTGGCGATTTTGCTGACGAAACCGACGTATCGTCAATGTTTCGGCATCGGCATGGTGGCGGCCTGTATCGAAATTCTGACTTCGAAATCGGGCTTTCCCTACGGCAATCTGATCAGCGAACCGTTAGGCGCGATGACGGCCGCGTGTTTCGCACATCTGATTTTGCCGCACGTTCGGCAAAAAAGCATCCTGAGCGCGCTCTGCGGCGGCGTCGCCACATTGAGCAGCGGTTTCGTTTTCGTATCGCTGATGACATACATGCTCGGGATTGCGACCAATGTGTATTTGTATGCGATGCTACCGGCGGTCGGTTTGGTCGCGGTCATTAACGGCGTTATCACGCCGGTTTTGTACGCGCCGGCGCAAAAGCTGCTGCATGCTTCGCTGACGACGCAAGCGGAAGTCGCTACCGTGTCGCATGCGGGACTTACTTTACGGCCGCAACAGGACGCGGCGTTTTCCATCGAACATTTGAGTTATCGGTATCCGCAGGCAACAGCGGACGCGTTGCACGATATCAATCTGACCGTTGAACGCGGCGATTTCCTGGTGTTGGCGGGCGCGGCGGGAGCCGGTAAAACGACGCTGATGTCCGCACTCTGCGGCGCAGTTCCGCATTACTACGGCGGCGTCATGCGCGGCATGGTTTTTGTGGAAGACATGGCGATTACGCAGCACAGTATCGCGGAGATCGCGACCAAAGTCGGCACGATTTTACCGGATTATGATGCGCAGTTGGTGACGTTGACCGTCGCCGAAGAAATGGAATTCGCCTTGGAAAATCGCGGTTACGCTGCCGAAGAGGTTGCGCGCCGCAGCGCGGAGGCCTTAGCGAAAGTCGGGCTGAGCGGCTTGGAAGAACGCAATGTGGCGACGCTTTCCGGCGGTCAGCGTCAACGTTTGGTCATCGCGTCGGTGCTCGCGACGGAGCCGCAGATATTGGTCGTCGATGAGCCGACCTCGGCGCTCGATCCGGAAGGCACGCAAGCGTTTTACGAATTGCTCGGCACGCTGAATCGGCGAGACGGTTTGACCGTTGTCGTTACGGAATCGCAGTTGGCGGAAGTCGCGCCGTACGCCAAGCGCGCCGCGCTGTTAGATGAAGGACGTTTGGTTATGGTGGGCGCATTCGCTGAAGTGGTCGGTCGCATGCAGGCGGACGCCACGTTCCGTGATTTATTGCCCGATCGGTATCAGGAAGCGACGGAGTCGGATTTCGTCGCGGGGAGGGCCACATGCTGAAAACGGAGCATTTGCGTTTTGCGTACCCCGACGGTCGCGAAGTGATTCATGATCTTTCGCTGGTTTTCGCGGCCGGTGAAATTACCGCGTTGGTCGGCAAAAACGGCAGCGGTAAAACGACATTGACACGACTTTTAATGGGATTGGAAAGGCCGACCTCCGGACGCATCGAGCTGAACGGTCGGGAACTGACGAAATTATCCGCGAGTGAACGCAGTCGTTTTTTGGGGTACGTATTTCAACAGGCGGATCGACAACTTTTTTGCACCACGGTGTACGATGAAATCGCATTCGGCCCGCTCGAGCAGGGACGCGACAAGGTAGAGACCCGCGCGAAAGCGGAGGCGGCGCTGAAGTTATGCGGACTGGAAGAAGATCGCGACGCGTACCCGCCGCTTCTTTCCCGAGCGAAAAAGCAACGTGTCGCATTGGCTTCGGCAGTGGCGCTCGGCACGGAATTTCTCATCCTTGATGAACCGACGAGCGGCATTTCGCCGGCGGATATCCGACAGTTGATGCAGATTTTAACGAAATTGACGGCAGCGGGATTGGGAATTATTTTGGTCACGCACGCGCCCGATGTGGTACAACGGTACGCGCAACGCGTCGTGATGTTGGCCGACGGTCGCGTCGTTTATAACGGCGAGCCGCAACAATTTTTGGCAAGCATGTATCGCGACGGGCGGGACGTTTCCCATCATACCGATGACGGAGGTGCACAATGACGCGCTTGGTTCCTTTAACAAAAATTTTCATGATTGTCGCGGTGTCGCTCGCCGTTTTGTTTTTGCAAAGTCCGCCGGCGCTCTTTGCGCTGTTTCTCGCGGAAATCGTTATTTTTATCGCCGCCGGCGTGTTGCAACAAAATCGCAAAGCGTTGTTGGCATTTGTTTTCTTCGCGCTCCTTCTGGGCGTCATTCAATACCTCGGCGGCGGCACGCTGCAGTCCGCGTATGTCGCTGGTTTGCGGATGTTGGCGTTGGCGGGCGTTTTCCTCTTGGTGCTGACGACGACGCGATTGCAGGATTTGACGGCCGCGGTCGTGACGCAGTTGCACATCCCGTATGAATACGCGTTCATGTTCACGGCGGCGCTGCGTTTCGTGCCGGATTTTCTGGCGGAAAATAAAGCGGTACTCGAGGCGCAGGCCTGCCGCGGCGTGCCGCAGAACGGGCATTATCTGCGCCGCAGTAAAGCGTATCTCGGCGTAGTGCAACCGCTCGTTTTGAAATCGCTCGCGCGTTCGGAAACGATGGCGCTTTCACTGGAGCTTCGCGGTTTCGGCGCCGGCACCACGCGCTTTACCCGCGCCGTGACGCCGCAACGTCGCGATTACTTGGTGATGGCGCTCTTGACGGCGGGCGTTGCGGTCAGCATGTATTTACGTTTGACGTACGGTTACTGAAAACATCGCGCATTGCGTAACAGCGGGGATCATATTATAATAATAAGAATTAATCGATAAAGTCGCAGCATGGTAGGAGGGGCAGTATGAAATACAGAATTCGACACAGTTTAGCAGATTACAAAGTGCAAAGTTACGTGCACGGTGACACGATTCCCGACGACGCGATCGATTGTTCGCTCGGGATCAATCCGTTCGGCTACACGCCGCAACTGACGGAGGAATTGTATCGGGAAACATTCAGCGGCATCTCGCCGTATCCGAGCTATCCGTACCGTGAACTGCGCGCGGCGATTTGCGAATACCTCGCGCCGGCGTCGGAAATTTCACCGGAACAACTTGCAATTCACACGGGATCGATGGGCATGTTGATTGATCTGAATCGACTTTTTATTGATGAGGGAACGCATGTTCTCGTCGGCGAACCGACGTTTTCTTCCGCGACGACCGATATGCGCGCGATGGGCGCGCAACTCACCGTCGTCGCGTTGCGAGAAGAAGAGCAGTTCCGTTTTTCCGTCGCGCGCTTTATCGAAGCGTTGCGTCCGGAGCATACGCTCGTGTATTTGGATAACCCGAATAACCCGACCGGTCAAATCATTCCGCTGGCGGACATCGAGCAGCTGGCGCAAAAAGCGGCGGCGCAAGACACGATGGTGATCGTCGATGAAGCGTACGGCGATTTTATGCCGCTGGAAAATTCGGCGGTCGCTTTGGTCAATAAGTATCCGAATGTGATTGTCGTCAAAACGCTCTCGAAAGGGTTCGGCTTGGCCGGTCTGCGGACGGGTTACGCGGTCTTGCCGCAAGCATTTATGCCGATCATGCGGAAATTGCCGGCGGAAATGGTTGTCACCGAAACCGCCGCCCGTTTGACGCCGATCGCGTTGCGTGACCGCGAACACATCGCGCACTCCAGAACGCAGATCGCGGCGAATAAAGCTCGCTTGCTGGAGTCGCTTTCCGTATTGCAGGCATCCGTTACCGGCGATACGGTGCCGATCGTGCTTTTGTATACGGAACGCGATCTTAATTTATTTGATGTGATGCTGCGACACGGCATTATCACCGAACGTGGCGAAGATTTTGACGGGATCGGTAAACGCCATATCCGTTTGCGTGTGCCGCGTGATTTGACGGAACTCCTGCTGCGTTTGGCGGCCGTAGAAAAAGAAGTGGAGGGAGCGTCATGCAACAGCAGGTAAGCATTTGGAACGTCGTGAAACTGGCGGGGGCTTACATCGCGTTTACGATCGGTTCGGGATTTGCCACCGGCCAGGAAGTGTTGCAATTTTTCACCTCTTACGGACCGGCAGGCTACATCGGCGCGCTCGTCAGCATGTTTCTTTTCGCCGCGATGGGCGCGGCCTTGATGGTCAAAGGACATGAATTGAATTTGACCGTGCAGACGGAAATTTTCCGTTACTATTGCGGTAAATACATCGGCTACATTTTGGAAATTTTCACGATCGTTTGCCTTTTCTGCGTCGTTTCCATTATGTTCGCCGGATCCGGCGCCGTGGCCGGTGAATACTTCGGCATCGGTGCGGAAATCGGCAAACTCGGCATGGCCATCATTTGCGTCGTGACCGTATTGCTCGGCTTGAACGGTTTAGTCGATATTATCGGCGCAATCGGGCCGGTCATCACCGTGTTTACGATTTTAATCGGTATCGTTACCGCTTTTACCGGTACGTATTACGGCAATGATTTGACGGCGGCGCAGGTGCAGGCGCTCTTCGATTTGCGCGCGACCGCCGGCTGGTGGTTCGGCGCGTACGCCTGGCTGGATACCGCTTGGTTCAGCGGGGTGCTGTATGCCGCATGTATGGTTTTGGGCGGAATTCCTTTCCTCGCCGGACTCGGCACGCGCGCGCGCAATCGCCAAGAAGCGATTTGGGGCGGAGTGATGGGCGGCGTTTTCCTGATGTTGTCGGTCATCATGATCGTCTTCGCGATGCTTTGCTATCCGGATCAGATCGTGACCCTCGAAGTGCCGAATCTGTTCCTGGCGGAACAACATCTGCCGATCCTCGCGATGATTTTCTCCGTGGTGCTTTTGTTGGGGATTTACTCCACGGCAGCGCCGATGTTTTGGCTCGTGCTGAACCGCATTCAGGGCTTTGGCCTCAGTCGTACGCCGATGCTCGCGGTGACGGTGGTCTTGGGGATTGTGGCGTACTTCGGCGCGCAGATCGGTTTCGGTAAATTGATCGGCATCCTGTATCCGCTGATGGGACAAGTCGGACTCATTATGATTCCGGTGGTATTTTTACGCGCGGGCACACGAAAAACAGAGTTAATGAAAGAGTAAAAGAAAAAGAAAAGAGCTTCCGCGGCAGCTCTTTTTTACGCAAAAAAACACCGGAGATCTCCGGTGTTTTCTGATTTTATTTTGATTCTTCTTCCATCGCCTGAATGAATCCGTAAAACAGCGGATGCGGATTATTCGGACGCGATTTGAATTCCGGATGGAACTGCACGGCGACAAAGAAGGGATGATCTTTGACTTCGACAATTTCCACCAGACGTTCATCGGGACTGGTGCCGGCGAGAATTAAACCGGCGTCGGTCAGTTGCTTACGATACGCGTTGTTGAATTCGTAACGGTGGCGATGGCGCTCATACACCAATTCTTCCCCGTAAAGTTCGCGGGAACGCGTGCCGTCGACCAACTTGCAGGGGTACAGACCCAAGCGCATGGTGCCGCCTTTATCCTCAATATCGACCTGATCGGGCATCAGGTCAATGACCGGATGTGCAGCGTCGGTATCAAATTCGCTCGAGATCGCATCTTCAATGCCGCAGACGTTGCGGGCGAATTCCATCACAGCGCACTGCATGCCGAGGCATAAACCGAGGTAAGGTATTTTATGTTCGCGGGCGAAACGGATCGTGCGGATTTTACCTTCTACGCCGCGGGAACCGAAACCGCCGGGGACGACGATACCGTCAACACCATCAAAGAGCGGTGCGAGATCATCGGCTGATTCAATCTCTTCCGAATCGATCCAGCGAATGTTGACTTTGCGGTTAAACGCATAGCCGGCATGATCGAGCGACTCGACGACGGAAAGATACGCATCGTGGAGCGAAACGTATTTGCCGACGAGCGCCACTTCCAGCTCACCCTGCGGGTGGAGCATGCGATCGACCATATGCTCCCAATCGCTCATGTCGAGCGGCTTGTCTTCCAGCTGTAATTTTCGCAGAACGATTTTATCCAAACCTTCATGCTGCATCATCAAAGGTACTTCGTAAATGCTTTGCGCGGTACGGTTTTCAATGATCGCGTCGACATCGACGTCGCAGAATAACGCGATCTTTTCTTTCATTTCCTGCGAGATCGGATATTCGCTGCGGCAGACGATGATATCCGGCTGGATGCCGATACTGCGCATTTCTTTTACGCTGTGCTGCGTCGGTTTAGTTTTCAATTCGCCGGAAGCGGAGATGTACGGCAGAAGCGTCACATGAATATACAGAACGTTTTCTTTGCCGATATCTTTTTTCACCTGGCGAATCGCTTCCAAAAACGGTTGGCTTTCGATATCGCCGACCGTGCCGCCGATTTCGGTGATGACTACGTCGGCATTGACTTCCTGACCGACGCGGAACACCTGTTCTTTGATCGCGTTCGTCACATGCGGAATGACCTGAACGGTCCCGCCCAGATAATCGCCTTTACGTTCCCGCGAAATGACGGTTTGATAAATGCGGCCGCTTGTTACGTTGGAACGCTGACTTAAGTTGATATCGATAAAGCGTTCGTAATGACCGAGGTCGAGATCCGTTTCTGCGCCGTCATCGGTTACGAAGACTTCACCGTGCTGGTACGGGCTCATCGTGCCGGGGTCGATATTTAAATACGGATCGAATTTTTGGATCGTGACCCGATAGCCTCGGTTTTTCAGTAAACGGCCGAGTGATGCGGCGGTGATACCCTTACCGAGCGAAGAAACGACACCGCCCGTAACAAATATGTACTTAGTCATGCGTCCTCCTTTACATTTTTTCCGGCGCGCTGACACCGAGAATGGTTAAGCCGTGCCATAAAATATACTTGGTCGCTGTGATCAGTCCTAAACGCGCCTGTTGGCGTTCCGGGTCAATACCCAAAATGCGACACTGTTTATAAAACGAATGGAACAGGCCGGCGAGCTCATAGAGATAGCGAGCCAGACGATGCGGCGCATGCGCAGCGGCCGCGTTCGCGATCATCTCGCGATACTCGCTCATCTGTTTAATCAGATCCAGCTCGGCGGGTTCCGTCAGCAAACTGAAATCGGCATGTTCCCAAGCGCCGTACGCGATCTGATTTTCCTCCGCCTGGCGGTAAATACTGTGAATGCGCGCGTAGGCGTATTGGATGTAGTACACAGGATTTTCATTGCTGTGCGATTTTGCCAAGTCGATGTCAAAGTCGAGCTGGCTGTCGAGCGAACGCATGATGAAGAAATACCGCGCCGCGTCGGCGCCGACTTCTTCGATCAGTTCGGCAAGCGTAATCGATTTGCCGGTACGTTTGCTCATCTTGACGACTTCGCCGCCGCGCAAGAGATTGACCATTTGCAAAAGCAAAATCTCGAGTTTATCCGGATCATAGCCGAGTGCCGTGAGCGCCGCTTTGACGCGCGCGACATAACCGTGATGGTCGGCGCCCCAGATGTTGATCATCTGCGTGAAACCGCGTTCATATTTGTTGCGGTGGTACGCGATATCGGCGGCGAAATACGTGCCGACGCCGTTGGCGCGTATGACAACGCGATCTTTATCATCGCCGTACTCAGTGGTGTTCAGCCACAGCGCGCCTTCTTTTTCATACAGCTTGCCGCGCGCTTTCAGTTCGGCGCACGCCGTTTCGATCGCTTCCGGATGCAAGGTGCGTTCGCTGAACCACTGGTCGAATTCCACATGGAAATCCGCCAAATCTTTGCGCAAACGTTTGAGTTTCGCGTTCAGCGCCCGCTCTTTGAAAATCGCGAGGCGTTCGGCGGCGGGCATGGTCAAGTATTTGTCGCCATCCTCATCAATGATCGTCTGCGCGGTCGTAATGATGTCGCGGCCGTGGTAACCGTCCTCCGGAAATTCGACCGTTTCACCCAAGAGTTCACGGTAACGCGCATCGACCGATTTCGCGAGATTGTCGATTTGGTTGCCCGCGTCGTTGATGTAGTACTCCGCCTGCGTCGGGTAGCCGGCGGCGCGCAGCAGGTTCACCAGCGCACTGCCGAACGCCGCGCCGCGGCCGTGACCGATATGGAGCGGTCCGGTGGGGTTGGCGCTGACGTATTCGACTTGAATGTATTCGTCGCTTTTTTCCGGCAGGTTGCCGTAGTCATTACCCTTGCGCAAAATTTCTTTTAAAATATCGTAGACTGCGTCGTTTTTCAAAAATAAATTGATAAAACCGGCGCCGGCGATTTCCGCGCGTTCAATCAGCGGGGAGTCGAGCTCCGCCAGAATCGCGTCCGCAATTTGCCGCGGCGCGCGCCGTGCGATTTTCGCCGATTGCATGGCGAGATTGGTGGCAAAATCGCCGAATTCTTTTTGTGGCGGCTGTTCCAGAAAAGGTTCGGGGTAGTCGCCGGCGGGAAGTGTTCCCTTAGTGACGGCCGCTTTGACCGCGTCGGTAAGCGCCGCACCAATTTCCGTCCGTAAATCCATCAGTTCGTTCCGTCCTCTCGTGAGCGTATGATCAGTTCATTATAATTCGCATGGACGCCTTCCAGCGCGACGTCGTAACGGAGTGCAATTTCTCCCTCGCCGTTCGTGAGCGTATGCGTCAGCTCATGCGTGTACATCGTCAGCGTGACGTTGCCAAAGGGGGTCTCATACAGTGATTTTTGCGACGTTCCCGGCAAAAATTCCTGTTGCTGCGTGATCTTACCGTCGCGCATCAGCACGAGCGAATGCGGAAACAATTTTAACGTTGTCCGCGTTCCCGTAAGTCCGGTCAGAGAAGATTCGTCGTAACACAAAATTTGCACGTCGCCTTGTTTTTCGTACGTGCCCTTTGTGGTCAGCTCAATACTTTCTTCCTGGCCGTTCTCATCGCGTTGCAGCGTGTTCACGGTAATAATGACCGCCTTCATCACGCACCTCCGTAATATTAACTATATAATTCTATCATTTATAAGGGAAAAAATCTATGACGTCGGCATCAGAAAACCGTCTCCGAAGAGACGGCTGTTTTTTATAAAAGAATGGCGCGAGACGTCAAGTTGACCGTGTTTCGGGCGGTCGTCAATTATTTTTCTCGCAAATCTCGCGGATCGTTATTCTTGCGCAAAATCAATAAATGAAAATGCGGCAACCGGCAACATGCGCGACAAATTAATCTTTATTTGTCGCCATGGGAGCGGTTTGCGTTTTGCGAATTTTGGGAGCGACGTTTGCGCAGGTAATGATAATAGGCGTAGGCGAGGGCGGCCACGACGACGGAGCCGATAAACAGTTCCATGTCGTAGGTCAGAAGGTCTTCCCAATGCTCGCCCAGTTGGAACCCGAGCCAAACGAGGAGCATCGTCCAGGGAATCGTGCCGATCACGGTATACCAGATGAAGGGTTTGAGCGGATAGCGAGCCATTCCGGCGGGCAGCGAAATAAATGTGCGTATGCCCGGTAACAGACGGCCGGTCAAAACGGCAATGCCGCCGTAGCGGGCAAACCAATCATCCGCCGAAGAAAGTTTCGTTTGCGAGAGAAAAAAGAGATGTTTATGTTTTTGTAAGAAAGGACGGCCGCCGTAGTAACCGATAGCGTACGACAGCAGCGATCCCACCAGTCCCGCCGCGACGCCGACCACGCAGGCGAGCGTGTAGGTGAAAGTGCCGCGATGTACGAGATAACCGGCGAAGCCTAGAACGACTTCGCTCGGGATCGGGATATTCATATTTTCCGCAACCATGGTTAAAAACAGCGCCCAGTAGCCGTAATCTTCCATGAAAAGATAAAGCCAATCCATACGGACTCCTTCCGTGATTTATTTATCTGCAAGCGCATTGCGCGTAAACAACATGGTAACGTCTGTCATACCGAAAGACGCGTATCGTATAAATTTGATTATAACGGCAGCCTTCCGTCTTGACAAGGCAGGTGATTATCTCTATAATGCTTTTAATTTACGGCGGCTTGCATGGGCAAGCGCAATATACGGTTCTGGTAACGACTTATATCCCTAAAGGAATAAGAACGGAGGAACAAGATGGAAAATTGGCAAAAAGATCCGGCGGCGGACAAGCCGCGCACGACGGAAGCAACATCACCGATTAATGATTTGCAGGCGGATTCGCAAGTAGCGGAGCGGCCCGCGGACGAACGTCCGAGCGTAGCGCCGCCGACGAAGCGTCCGTTTATGACGGTACGGCAGCTTGTGATCACCGGCCTTTTAGGCGGTATTACCGCGTTGCTCGGTTTGACGGGCTACGGTTTTATTCACCTCATTTATATGAAAGCGACCATTCTGCATATTCCGACGATTATCGGCGGCATTGTGGAAGGACCGCGCGTCGGCATGATGACAGGTTTGATTTTCGGTTGCTTCAGCTTATTCCAAAATATTGTGGCGCCGACGCTGATGAGTATCGTGTTTTTGAACCCGCTCATTTCGGTCTTGCCGCGCGTGCTGCTCGGTTTGATCGCGTACCTCGTGTACCGCGCCATGCCGGGAGCGCAGGCCGTTAAAATCGCGGTGTCCGCGTTGGTGACATCGATGATGAATACGATCTTGGTCATGGGCCTGACGTATATTTTGTACGCCAAAGAATTCGCGGAAATGCGTCATGTTCCGCTCGATCAGGTAGTTAATATTATCATTGGCATTTGCATCGCTAACGGCATTCCGGAAGCGATCGGCGCGGCCGTGATTGTCACGCCGATCGTGTTGGTACTGCTCAAAACGCGCAAGCCGAATTGCCGGCAAGCGTAATATTTGCGACATAAAAAAGCATCGCCATATGGCGATGCTTTTTGTTTGCGTTATTTTTTCGCGTCTTCCTGAACGAGATCGATAATGGTGCGAACCATTTCCGACGATTTCACTAAGGAATTAAGCGGTAAATATTCATATACCGAGTGGAAATTATGACCGCCGGTGAAGAAGTTCGGCGTGAAAATGCCTTGCGAGGACAGGTACGAACCGTCGGTGCCGCCGCGCATCGAAAGCGTTTTCGGCGTGATGCCGAGGCGTTCCATCGCGGTGTAAATATGATCGACGGCGAATTCGTTTGCCGGTGTTTTCGCGTCTTTAATATTGGCGTAGACATCTTCCATCGAAAGCTCGATTGTCGCGCGCGGATACCGTTCTTTTAAGAAGGCGACCGCTTTTTCGATGTAATCTTTATAGCCGAGGTAACGATCACGATGATGATCGCGGATGTTGAGCTCGACGCTCGCGTTCGACTGGTTGCCCGAAATGCCCTGCACCCAGATGTAACCGTCGGTGCCGTCCGTGTTTTCCGGCGTTTTCAAGCGATCAAAATACTGCACGAAATCGCAGGCGATCAATACCGGATTGACCATGTTGCCTTTGGCGGACATCGGGTGCGCGGCGATGCCTTGGATGGTGATCACGGCGCTGCCGGCGTTAAACGTTTCGTAAACGACTTCGCCGATTTCGCAGCAGTCGAGCGTGTACGCGAAGTCGACGGGAAAACGGTCGAGCTCCATTTTTTTACTGCCGCGCAAACCGGTTTCTTCATCCGGCACGAACGCCAGGTAAATTTCACCGTGCGGCGCGCCGCTTTTCACCAGCTCGGTGATCGCGCCCATGACCGCGGCGACGCCCGCTTTGTCATCGGAGCCGAGCACGGAGTGGCCGGTCGTCGTCACAATCGTGTCGCCGACGTAATTTTTCAACGCGGTTTCCGTTTCCGGATCGAGCACGAGATTTTTTTCTTTGTTGAGCGTAATGACGCCGCCGTCATAATTTTCCACGACTTGCGGAGAAATTTTCGGATCGAGCTGCACGTCTACCGTATCGACGTGGGTACAAAAACCGATGACCGGCGTACCTTCCGGGGCGTCGGCGGTGGCGGCCAAACGCGCGGTCAGCACTGCGTGCTCGCTCACATGAATATCTTCCAAGCCCAGTTCTTTTAATTCCGTTTCCAACTCGCGTACCATGTCCCACTGCATTTTCGTGCTGGGGATTTCGCTGACGGTCGGATCGCTTTGGCTGGGGATAGCGATATAACGCAAGAAACGTTCCAGTAAAGATTCACGACTCATGTATTCCAATTTCAGGACTCCTCTCTCTGATTAAGCGCTTACGGGCGCGGATATAAGTACGAAGCTTGCAGACCGAGCGGCAGGTCGAGACCCCAGAACGCGTAGAGGACTATGGACAATGTCACCAGCAAGCCGATCGTATAAGGCAGCATCATGGAACTCAACGTGCCGATGCCGGCTTCCTTGACGTATTTTTGGCAGTACGTAATGATCAAAGGATAAAACGCGAACATCGGCGTGACGACGTTGACCGCCGAGTCGCTGACGCGGAACGCTACCTGAGTAAGCTCCGGAGCGATACCGACACCCATCAGCATCGGGACGAAGATCGGCGCCAAGATGGCCCATTTCGCCGAAGCCGAAGTAATGATTAAATTCAACAGGCCGACGAAAATAATAATTCCGCCGATCGTAAGCTGCGGCGGCATCGCCAGTGAACGCAGGAAGTCCGCGCCGGAAACGGCGAGCAGAACGCCGATCTGCGACGCGTTGAACGCGTACAGGAACTGCGCCGCGAAAAAGTAGAATACGATTAATTGAACGAGCGTATGCGTCATATCTTCCATCGCGGCGGTGACATCTTTCGGACTTTTGAATTTACCCGACATAATGCCGTAGATCAAACCGGTACCGCCGGCGATGACGAAGATCAACGAAACCAGGGACTGCATGACCGGCGCTTTAAAGCTTGCGATCGTGCCGTCCGGCGCGCGCCATACGGAATCCGGTGTGGACAGCGCCCAGAACAAACCGACCATGAACAAAATGAGGAAGGCGCTGGCGGCATAGAACGCGCGATTTTCTTTCGCGGTGATCGGCTTGTTCGTTTCCGCTGCAATATCCGCATCGGTCGAAAGCGGATACATTTTCCACAGCCACGGCTCGACAATTTTTTCGGTGATGTACCAGCAGGCAGGGATGACGGCGAACGTCGCGGCGAACATATAGAAATAGTTACATAAAATGTTGACTTGATACGAAGGGTCGATAATCTGCGCAGCGCTTTGCGTGAAACCCTGGATAACGGGGTCGATCGCGCTCGGCGTGTAGTTGGCGGCAAACGCGCCGGCGATACCGGCGAACGATGCGGCGATACCGGCGAGCGGATGCTTGCCTACCGCGTAAAACATGTAGGCGGCAATCGGGATAATGATTACGTAACCGGTATCCGGACCGATATGGCTCAACATACCAGCCAAAATAATAATCGGCGAGAGCGCCGCTTTCGGCGTGACGGCGAGCAACTTGCGCAGCCCCGCGCGGATATAGCCGGAACCGTCGGCGATAGCGATGCCCAATGTCGCTACGATAACCATGCCGAGCGGCGGGAAACCGGAGTAATTCGTGACCATCTTCGTCATCAATTTAACGAGTTGACTCGGCGTCAGCATGCTGATAATACGAATCGGTTCTTTGGTGACCGGATTAATATACGAGAAGTTGATCGGCGACATCAGAGCCGAGATAACGCAGACAATCAAAAAGGCACCGATAAACAAAATCGTGATATCGGGAACGCGGTTGCCCACTCTCTCGATCCAGCCCAAAATTCCTTTGGGCCTTTCCGGCGCTACAGCAGTTTTCATAATCCACCATCCTTAAAAACAATAAATAAAAATACAATTGTACATTAGTATAAGATTATATGGCATAAACCGCAATAGCAAACTTACGTCACGCGGCCTTCGTGCGCGCCAGACAGCGCTTGCATGCACTGAGCGCAACGCGTTAAACACTTGTATTACGGGAAAGCAATCAAAATGTTAAAAAAATTAAACGTAAGCATACGAATTTGGCAAACGTCATTACAGCAGCTTCGCTTTTGATCACCGTTAAAAGCGGTTGTACGTGTCGTAAGATTGTAATTTTATGAAAAATCTTTTACAATGAATGCAAATTGGAGTGCTGATTATGGATTATAAAAAGCGCCGGGTCACGTTAGACGGACGGCGGGAAACCATGTACATATTTGCCGCGCCTTTGGGACTTTTAAGCGATGTGTTTGCCGTTGATGTACGCACGCAGGGGAATGCGATTCGCACGGCGATCAGTGAGGTGCTGGATTACGAGTACGACTCGTCTTTTTACAGCGGCGAGGCGTACCTGTTTTCCGTGTACCGGGATATTACATTGATCCAGCCGTTAGGCGCGGATGATTTGGCACAACCTTTGGAAGTGGACACGCAACGACTGTATATTATGATCGGTGATTTTCTCAGCGACAACGGAGAACACGTGGTTCGTTCCGACTGGGAAACAGAAAAAGAACACGGTTAACCGTGTTCTTTTTACATTTTCAAGCCGATTGAAATCGCATGGTATACTTGTTATTATATAAATATCTCGAATACACATATAAAAAAACGATTTTATTTTGCGATTTACGATGTAATATAACCCCGATAGTGGAGGAACCAGTTGGAACAATTATTCATCAAAGGCGGTCGCCGGCTTTCCGGCAAAGTGCGCGTGTCGAGCGCCAAAAACGCCGTGTTGCCGATTATTGCGGCGACGATGCTGCCGATTACTCCGAGCACTCTGCCGGAGATTCCGCATTTGGAAGATGTCACGACTATTTGCAAAGTGTTGGAGCAACTCGGTGTTGTCGTTTCCCAAACGGACAATGAATTACGCTTTGATGCGGCGCAGTTGACATCCTATGAGGCACCGTACGAATGGGTCAGCAAAATGCGGGCTTCGTTCCTTGTGATGGGGCCGCTTTTGGCGCGCCTGGGACGGGCAAAAATTTCACTGCCGGGCGGCTGTGCGATCGGCACTCGTCCGATTGATCTGCATTTGAAAGCGTTCGCCGCGCTCGGCGCGGAAATTAATTTGGGGCACGGCTATGTGGAAGCCGTCGTGCCGAACGGTTTGAAAGGCGCGCAGATTTATCTCGACTTTCCGAGCGTCGGCGCGACCGAAAACGCGCTGATGGCGGCATGCCTTGCCGACGGTCGCACGGTCATCGAAAACGCGGCGGAAGAGCCCGAAATTGTCGATCTCGTGATGTTTTTGAACAGCATGGGCGCAAACATCCGCGGCGCGGGCACGAATGTGATTCGCATCGAAGGCGTAAAGGAACTGCACGGTGTCGTGCATAATGTCATTCCCGACCGCATCGAAGCCGGTACTTTTATGGTGGCGGCGGCCATGACGGGCGGGGATGTGTATGTGGAAAACGCGCTGGCGGAGCACGTTAAACCGCTGGTCGCGAAATTAAAAGAAGCGGGTGCGGCCGTGGTGGAAGACATCAACGGCATTCGCGTCGTCGGTCCGGATCGCTTGCGGGCAGTCGATGTAAAAACATTGCCGTATCCGGGGTTCCCGACCGATATGCAGGCGCAGTTTATGGCGCTCACCACGATTGCCGAGGGCACGAGCGTGGTCAAAGAAACCGTATTTGAAAATCGGTTCATGCATGTGGACGCTCTGACCCGCATGGGCGCCAAAATTAAAATTGAAGGCGGCAGCGCCGTGATCGAGGGCGTGGAGCGTTTGGAAGGTTGTCCGGTCGAAGCGACCGATTTGCGCGCCGGCGCCGCCTTGGTGCTGGCCGGCTTGGTGGCGGACGGAACGACGTCGGTCGGACATCTGCATCACATCGATCGCGGTTATGACCATTTTGTAGAAAAATTAAGCGGTTTGGGAGCAGACATTGTTCGGAAATAAACGTAAATCGGTACGGAGCAAAAGTGCGCGGCGGACACCACCCGCGACGCGGCAACGTCGTTCGCACTCTCTGCTTGATTGGCTGGCCGGTGTCGGCGCGACGGATATCGCTGTCGATTTGGGTTCCGCCAATACGGTAGTGTATGTACGCGGCGAAGGCGTCGTGGTACGGGAGCCTTCGGTGTTGGCGGTCGATCGGGAAACGCGTGAAGTCGTGGCGCTCGGCGCGAAAGCGGCGGCCTTGGCCGGACGCGTACCGCAGGAACTTGTCTTGGTGCGACCGGTGGAACGTGGTGTCGTTACGGATTTTTCCGCGGCGGCGCACTTGGTACATGAACTTGTCGGGCGACAGGTTTCGGGCTTATGGAAACGTCCGCGTTTGGTGATGACGCTGGCGGGGCGGCAAAGCGATGTCGCCGCGGCGGCTCTGTTGGGAACGGCGGCGGCTTTGGGAGCGCGGAAAGCGGTGCGCTTGCCGGGCACTCTCGCCGCAGCCTACGGCGCCGATTTGGATAAAGCCAAAACAGCGGGACTTCTGGTCGCCGATTTGGGCGCCGGTAAAACGGATCTGGCTGTGGTGGACGCCAACGGTTTGGTGGATACGGAAGTGCTGCCGCTCGGCAGCATGGATCTAGATCGGGCGATTGCGAAAATCGTCTTGCAGGAAACGGGATTATTGCTCGGCCCCCTTACCTGTGAACGCTTGAAGCAACGTTTCTGCGATTTGGACGAAAAGGCGACAGCCACATCGCTGTGTGCGGGCAAAGACAGTCAAACCGGTTTGCCGCGGCAAACGGAAATTACAGCAGCCATGTTGCGACCGGCGCTGATTCCGTACGCACATCAGATCGCGCAGGCGTTGCATGAAATATTGCATCAAACGCGCCCCGAACTCAGTCAATGGATTTCGTCGCACGGCATTATGCTGGTCGGCGGCGGCGCGCTTTTGCGCGGTTTGGATCGCTACTTAACGCAGTTTCTCGGCGTGCCGGTGTATCTCGGTGAAGATCCCTTGTACGCGGTGGCGATCGGCGCGGGTAAAGCACTCTTGGAAATGCCGTTGCTGCGAGATTCGCTGGGCTTTGAAAATCCGCACTCCGCATAAACGTCAACAGTAATATGGTATAATAGGCGTGTGAGGTGATACCTATGAAAAAAAGCAAAAAACGCATGCGCGCGTCATTATTGTTAGCTGCCGCTTTGGCTGTTTTGGGTGTGGTCGGCGTCATGGCGCAGGCCGTGGTTCATACAACCGTATTAACGGGTAAAGTAACCGATGTCGTGCCGGTGGGTACGGAGGTTAAAGAAGGCACGCCGCTTGTCTCCGTTGAATCGTTGGCCGGTTCGATGCCGGCAGCGCGGGCTACGGTGGACGGCAAAGTGACAAAAGTGGAAACGCAAGTCGGTGCAACGATTAATAAAGGCGATGAAGTCGCGATCGTGGAAACCAAATAGGAGCGATATGAACGTATTCAAAAAGCGTCGGCGATCGGTATGGTTGCTGACGCTTCTCTTTACATTAGTAACTTACTTCGCCAATGCGGTCGACATCATGCCGCCGTCGGATGTGCGGGAAGGCATGCGCGGCGTGGCCAAGACGGTGGTGCAGGGCGACACGATTGAAGAATTTGACGTCGATGTGCTCGGCGTACTCCAACAGCGCGGCCCTTCCGGCGATTTGATTTTGGTCAAAGTCAGCGGACCGGTGATTGAAAAAACCGGCGGCATCGCGCAGGGGATGAGCGGCAGTCCCGTGTATATTGACGGTAAACTTGTCGGCGCGATCGGGTACGGCTGGGGCTTTGCGGACGGCACGGTGGGCATGGTGACGCCGATTGGCGACATGCTGAAACTGTGGGCGTTGCCGGATAAAGCGGCGCATGACGAAGCGCCGTCGGTAGAGCCGCCGCTGATTCCGATGGGCACGCCGTTGATGGCGGCGGGATTTACGCCCGAGTCGTTGCAATATCTGACGCAAAAGTTGGCGCCGTTCGGATTGCAGCCGCAAGCGACAGCCGGCGCGGGTAACTATGACGCCGCGCCGCATGCGTTGCAACCGGGCAGCGCGGTCGCGGTGACGCTCGTCACCGGGGATTTGAAATTGGGCGCGATCGGTACGGTCACGTACGTCGATGAAAATCGTATTGTGGCGTTCGGGCATCCGTTTTTAAAGCGCGGCGAATTGGATTATTTCATGCACAATTCGTACATTTTCACGGTGGTGCCGTCAGTGAATTCCGCATTTAAGATCGGCTCCATCGGCAGCGAGATCGGTAAAATTTACCAGGATCGCGGCGCGGGGATTGCCGGCATCGAAGGCCGCGCGCCGAAAGCCGTGGCGATGCAGGTCAACGTGACGGATCGCGATACGCAAACGGATCGCGTGGCGAATGTGCGCATGGTTGAGGATCACGATTTAACGCCGATTTTGGCGGCGACGACTGCGTACGATCTTGTCAAAAAAACGATTGATCGCGGCGGTCGCGGCACGGTCAAACTCAGCTATGAATTTTTGCCGCAGGATACGTCGCTACCGACATTTAAACGCGATAATATGTACTACTCGGCCAAGAGTGTCAGCGAACGCTCTGTCGATGAACTGTACAACGTGCTGGAAGCGCTGGCGAAAAATCCGTTCCAAAAATATGCGTTGCGCGGCATCAATTTGTCCCTTTCGTTGACGGAAGATAAAGAAGTCGCGGAAATCATTGACGCGAAAGCGCGGCCGGCCGTTGTAAGTCCGGGTGACGTTATCTATGTCAATGTCAAATTGCGTCCGTACCGAGGCGAAGTCTTTTCCAAAGCGCTCGCCTTTACGGTGCCTGCCGACCGGCCGCTCGGACCGATGACGCTGGAAGTGCGCGGCGGCGGTGTCGTGCCGTTGCCGTACCTGATCCAAAAACAGCAACTCAATTTGACGGATGAAATTATTGATCGATTGCGAACGTATAAAGATTTCCGTGATTTTCTGAACAAGCTGCAAAAGGAAGACAAAAATAACGAGCTGATCGTGGAAATTTTGGAAGACAATGTCAGCATGGTGCCGGACGAAGAGTCCGCGGGACATCACGCTCAGTTGCAGGAGCCGGCGAAAGAAACGCTGCCGGATTACTTGCATAAAGGTAAAAAGACCGATGCGGATACGTTGGCGGGCGGAGATGACGACGAGAAAGCCAAAACGCGCGTCACGATGCCGTACATTATTAAAGGCGACGGCCAATTCGAATTTGAAGTGGTAGCGCCCAACGATCGTCGCCGTCGCGATGCGGTGAAAGAAATCATGGCGCAGTTGCGGGAAAAAGTGTCGGCGAACGATGCCGAAGCAGGCAGCGATCAGGAAAATAAAAAGGCGAAAAAAGATCCGCAAGCTGCCAAGCGCCCGGCGAAAGATAAAAAATGAAATAAAAAAGAACCGCAGCTGCGGTTCTTTTTTATTGTCGTAAATTACGCGTCATGATCAAAGAGGACTTTACTCTGGGTAAATTCCAAGATACCCTCAATGCCTCCTTCGCGGCCGATGCCGCTCATTTTGTAACCGCCGAAAGGCGCGGTCACATCGCGCGCGCTGTCGTTGATATACACATTGCCCGATTTAATGCGGCGCGCGAACGCGACGGCCTCATCAAACGGTCCGTGCACCGCGGCGTTCAGGCCGTAAATCGTATCGTTGGCGATATGCAGCGCATCCGGTATGTCCTTGTACGTAATGACGCACAGCACGGGGCCGAAGATTTCTTCCTGCGCGATTTGCATATCGTTGGTAACATCAGTGAAAATCACAGGTTGGACGTAGTAGCCGCCGATCGGTTCGGTGGGCACACTGCCGGTGAGCATGCGCGCGCCTTCGGCAAGACCCGTTTCAATGTATTTTTTCACTTTGGTGAATTGTTTTTTACTGGCCAACGGTCCGATCTTCGTGCCTTCTTCCCGCGGATCGCCGACCGGATATTCTTGCAGAATTTCCACTAAACGCGTTTCGATGGCTTCTTTCTGATCTTCCGGAATCAACAAGCGGGACAGCGCCGAGCACGTTTGGCCGCAATTCAAGAGGAGCGAGTTGAAACAGGCTCGGATCGCCTGATCGATATCGGCGCCCGGCAGAATCACGCAGGGCGATTTGCCGCCGAGCTCCAAGTGGATTTTTTTCACCGAATCCAAACCGTGCTTACCGACTTCAATACCGCCGGTAGTGGAACCGGTGAAGGAAACCATGTCGACCAGCGGATGCGAGGCCAAAACGTTGCCGACATCGCCGCCGCGACCCGTGACGAGATTTAAAACGCCTTTAGGCAATCCCGCCTGATGGAACGCGTCCACCAAGTAGTATACGGAAAGCGGCGTGTGCTGACTCGGTTTCAAAACAACGGTATTACCCATCAAAATGGCCGGCATGATTTTCTGCACGACCTGACCGAGCGGATAGTTCCACGGCGTAATGGCCGCGACTACACCGACCGGCTCACGATACAATGTCGAATGCTCCAACTCTTCCCGAAATTCGATTTCTTGCGCCAGACGCATGAAGGTACGCATGCGTTCCACCTGGAAATCGAAATGAACCTTTTCGGCCATTTGGCTCGGCGCGCCGAGCTCCTTGATTTCAATATCGACGATTTCCGCTTTGCGGGTCAGCAGCTGCGCCAACATTTTTTCGCAAATCGTCAGCCGCGCGGCGAGCGGCGATTCCTGCCAACGCCAGGTGGCATCGGCGGCGGCTCGACAGGCCGCGTCGACTTCAGCGTCGGTGGCGACGGGAACGGCGGCGAACCGATACATGCTCGCGGGATTTTCTACCTTGATTCGTTCCGTGCTTTGGGGCGTGACCCATTCCCCGTTGATATATAAACGTTCGAAATTCATGGGAGACTCCTTTCGTAACAATGGATTCCTTTGTTTCATTGTACTTGCATCTAAAACAGGAAACAAGGTGCGGCGGCGAAAATTTGTCATCAAGATATGTTAAAATAAAAATAAAACAGACGTAATACAGAGGAGGTTTCGGCAATGCAATGGCGGGGCAGACGGATGAGCAGTAACACGGGGCGCGGTGGCGGACTGGCGAAAATCGGCGGGTTGGGTTTAATTATTTTCGCTTTGATCTATTCGTTTTTTGGCGGCGACGTCTCCGACGTAATTAACATGGCGGGAGCCGGTCAGACGCAACAGGTGGAACAGCAGGCGAGCGATCCGGCGCGCCGCGACATGGAAGATATGTTGAGCGTCGTCTTGGCGGACACGGAAGACGTTTGGCACCAAAAATTCGCGGAAGTCGGAGAAAGATACGAAGAACCGAAATTGATGTTTTTTGAAGACCGGATACGGTCCGGTTGCGGCGTGGCGGGAAAGTCGACCGGTCCGTTTTATTGCCCGGTCGATAAAACCATTTATATGGATGTGACATTTGCCGACGATTTACAACGAAAATTCGGCGGTCATGGTGGTGACTTCGCGATGGCCTACGTATTGGCGCACGAAGTCGGCCACCATGTGCAAAACCAGTCGGGCCTTCTGATGCATGTTCATAAGTTGCAGCAACAAATGAGTGAGGCGGACGCGAAAAGATACTCGGTCGCGCTGGAGCTTCACGCGGATTATTTAGCCGGAGTATTCGCGTACTATGTACAGCAAAAAGGCTACCTTGAAGCGGGCGATATCGAAGAGGCGATCAATGCCGCCAAGACGGTCGGTGATGACCATTTGCAGAAGATCACGCAAGGGCAGATCCGTCCGGAGGAATTTACGCACGGCACCAGTGAGCAGCGCGCGGCGTGGTTTCGGCGCGGCATGCAGTACCATGATTTCAGCCACGGCGATACGTTTGGCGCTTTGGGTCTACAAATTTAAACATAAAGAAGCGGAATTTCCGCTTTTTTATTGCGCAAAATAGCAGCCAAAACGGCCGTGTTATAATAAAGCATTATAATGGGAGGGACCATATGAGTCTGTGGGAAAAAACGGTGGCGCAGATTGAAGTGCCGTCGCCGAGCATTGCGGAAGCGGCTGCGTCGCGCGCCGATGATTTGGTGCTCGGTAACGGAAACTTGGGGAAGCTGCGTGACATCGTCGTGCAATATGCGGCGGTAGTGGGTGAAGTTATGCCGACGCCGCCCAAGAAAATGATGATTTTAGCCGCGGCAGATCACGGCGTGGCGCGTCATCAATTGTCCGCGTATCCGGTGGAAACGACGGTGGAGATGACGAAAAACTATCTGATCAGTAAAGGTGCCGGAGCCAACGCGCTGGCGCATTACGCCGGTGCGGACATGACGGTGGTTGACGCGGGTATCAATGCGGACATGAGCGGAGTTCCCGGACTTCTGGACAGAAAAATCGCCTACGGCACGCAGGATTTCAGTGAAGGTCCGGCGATGACGAGAGAACAGGCGATTCAAGCGATCGAAGTGGGGATCGAAGTGGCCGGTGATGTCATCGCGCGCGGTTACCGATTGCTTTCCGTCGGGGAAATGGGGATTTCCAATACGACATCGGCGGCGGCGATCATCGGCGCGTTCGGCGACTGGGATGCGTTGCAGGTGACGGGACGAGGCACGAATATTTCTGATGAACGTTTGGCGCGAAAACAGAAAATCGTCGCGAAAGCATTGGCGGTGAACCGTCCGGATAAAACGGACGGCATCGATGTGTTGGCGAAAGTCGGCGGTTTTGAATTCGGTGTGATTTCAGGCGTTATTTTAGCGGCGGCCGCGCATCATGCGCTGGTCATCATCGACGGCTTCAATACGACCGCCTGCGCGCATATCGCCAAAGCGATCGCTCCTGCCAGTTGTCACTATGTGATGGCGTCGCATTTGTCGGCGGAAAAGGCGCATTGCATGGCGCTTGAGGCCTTGCAGATGGAAGCCTACGTTGATTTAGGGCTGCGGCTCGGAGAAGCGTCCGGCGCGTCGGTGCAGATGCGCATGCTTGAACATGCGCTGGCGATTTACAATGATTGCCTGACGAAACAAGAAATGATGCAGGGAGGTAACGCCGATGTTGGAAGCATGGAATGATCAAATCGCGCCGCTCGACACCTCGGTGATGGAGCAATGCCGCGAGTACGTCGACAACCTTACCAAACCGTTGGGCTCATTGGCGCAGCTCGAAGAAACGGCGATTCGAATCGCCGGCATTACCTGCCGTAAAAAACCGGCTCGCCTGCAAAAAGCCATTGTCATTGCCGCCGCGGATACGGCGATCGACAGTCCGGACAATCAGGATCACGGAAAAAAGAGCCTGGCGGAACTGATGCTGGTTGCCGGCGGCGCGGCACCCGTTTCGGCGTTGGCGCGCGAACTGCAGGCACCGGTATACGTGGCGGATGTCGGTTTGGAGCAGGATACCGAACATGTCGCCGGCGTGATGCTGCATAAAATGCAAAACGGCAGTCAGTCATTGCAAAAAGGGGACGCTCTGACGCAAGAAGCGTGCGCGGAAGCGATTGCCTTCGGCGTCGCGCTGGCAGGTGAATTGGCCCACAGCGGCGTCGAAGCATTGGCGCTCGGTGACATCGGCGCTCGCGGCGCGCTTGCGGCGCTTGCCGTGACGACGGCTTTTTTAGGACCGGAACTCTCCGAAGCGATACAAGCGCAGGGCTTTACCGCGCAAAGCGAGGCGTGGACGCTGGCGCAAACGGAACCGGAAACGGTACTCGCGCGCTATGGAAACGCGTCGATTGCGATGCTGACGGGATTGATTTTAGGCGCGGCCGCGCGCCATATGGCGATCGTATTTGACAACAGCGTCACCGGCGCGGCGGCCGTGGCGGCAGCCGCGATCGCGCCGCGGGTAAAAGACTACGTATTCGCATCGGCGGCGTATCCTGATCCCTTGCACCAATTGCAATTGCAAAAATTAGGTTTACCGGCAGCGTTGCATTACGATTTCACGTTGGCGCAAGGACTCGGATCGACATTGGGATTGTCCCTGCTTGACGCATCACTTGACATGTTGAATGAGATGCGGACGTTTGGTACGGCCGGTGTTACTGTAGCGGAAGACGGCCCGGGCAAGGGACGACAGAGAGAAGAGGTGCGGTGACGGTTCATGACGTCACCTGTTGCGGGATCGTCGGGCGTGATGTCGCGGTGACGGCGACGCTGCCCGTTTCTCCCGCTACCGCGGCGGAATCCGTCGACACGGGAGTGATCGGCTATCGACAGCCGGTGCCGTGGACACAGGAGCGTCCTTACGTATTCGGTGATACCGCTCGTGCACGCGGTACGATTGGTGAGAAGCACGTGATCATTTTCCAAAGCGTTTGACAATCGGTCGACGGATTTGGTATCATGCTTGTAATTTACATATGTGAAAAGCGATGAAGAGAAGAGTACGCAACGCAGACGACCGACAGAGAGCCCGAGTCGGTGAAAACGGGCGATCATAACCGTTGCGGAAGATGGACTCGGAGCTGCCGGCTGAGCTGCAAGGCAAGGTCGTGCCGGGTGTGCCCGTCACTGCACTGGTGTATCGCTCTTTGAGCCGTACATGAATGAGGTCTGCAGCGCAGATGAAGTAGGGTGGTACCACGAGTGTCCTCGTCCCTGAGCAATCAGGGAGAGGGCTTTTTTTATAGGGAAAGAAGATCCGTATGAAAATCAAAGACAAGTATGAAAAAGAAGGGCCGTTATATTCGTTTGAGGTGTTCCCGCCGAAACGGGAAGGCGATTTGGACAATATGGTGGCGACATTGCATGAGTTGACCCAATGGCATCCCGACTATATGTCGGTGACGTATGGTGCGGCGGGGGCGGCACGCGGTATGTTGACGTTGAAATTGGCGGAGTATATCCGCAAGGAGCTGGACATCGAGCCGTTGATGCATTTGACTTGCGTGGGATATTCGCAAGCGGAATTGGCGGAGATTTTGGCGCGGATCGAAGCGGCGGGAATTGAAAATACGCTGTTGCTTCGCGGCGATCACAGAGAAGACGGCGAAACGCCCGCGGACGGATTCCGTTATGCCAATGAGTTGGTGGCTTACGTGCGCTCCAAGCACGCATTTTGTATCGGTGCGGCGACGTATCCGGAAGGCCATACGGAGGCTCGCAGCCTGACAGCGGATTTGATCCGCTTGCGAGATAAGGTGAATGCGGGGGCGGACTTTTTGGTGACGCAGCTGTTTTTTGACAATGACGCGTTTTTCCGCTTTTTGGAAACGGCCCGCAGTATCGACATCAATGTGCCGATTTCAGCCGGCATCATGCCCTGTCTGAATAAGACGCAGATTGTGCGAATGACCGCGTTGTCGGGGGCGAGTTTGCCGCCGAAGTTTCGCCGGATGCTCGACCGCTACGAGCATGCGCCGGAGGCGATGTATGATGCGGGCATTGCGTATGCGTGCGAGCAGATTATTGATTTATTGTCATCGGGAGTGGACGGTATTCACCTGTATGTGATGAATCGGCCGGAAGTGGCACAGGCGATCACAAGGGGGATCGGCCGCACCTTGCAAACGGTCAAGGAGGAACATCGTGGAACGAACGCCGGCTGATTTTTTTGATGAAGACGACGTCCTGCGTTTTTTGCGACACAAACGGCGGCGGATCAGTGAGGCCGATCGCCGTTGGCTCGATCGGGCGCGGGAGATTGTCGATGCGGCCGCCGTATATCGGGAAACGCATCAGCGACGCCCGTGGCGGAGTACGGATACCGGTGGCTGCTGGGGAGATACCGTGTTGCCGTATCGTTCGCTCGGACGGCTCTTTGCCGATTGCGACGAGGTCATCGTTTGCGGCTGTACCATCGGGCAGGACGTGTATCGTACCATTCGTGAATGGATGGCGACCGATCCTGCACTGGGGGTTGTCGTCGACGCGACGGCATCGGTACTGGTCGATGCCTATGCGGCGTACTTGCAGCACACGTTCGGTGCAATGACGATGCGTTTCAGTCCCGGCTACGGTGATGTACCGCTGGCGCTCAATCAGGAATTGGCAACATGCCTGCAACTGTCGAAGCGAATCGGTGTGCATGTGACGGACGGTCATCTGATGGTGCCGGAAAAATCGATTATTTTTCTTACCGGCTGCACACGAAAGGAGGAACCCCATGATACCATTTAGTACATTTCTTGCCGGGCAGACCGTACTCATTGACGGAGCGATGGGTACGGAAGTCCAACGGCGGCGACCGGATCTGCGGATTGCGCCCGATATGTGCGTACTGCATGAACCTGCACTTATCGAGTCGATACACTATGATTATCTCGTGAGCGGCGTGGACGTGCTGACGACAAACACGTTCGGTGCCAACGGCTACAAATGTGCGGATACGGATACGACACCGAGCGCCTTGATTCATGCCGCCGTCGGATGTGCGCGGCGGGCACGGGAACGCTATATCGCCGATTACGGCACACGACCGATTTACGTGGCCTTGGATATCGGGCCGATCGGCGCGTTGCTTGCACCGGCGGGGGATATGTCTCCCGAGCGGGCGTATGATTTGTATCGGGAACAAGTCGAAGCGGGGGTGGCGGTCGGTGTCGATCTGATCATCATCGAAACGCAAACCGATTTGGCGGAACTCAAATATGCTGTTCTTGCGGCCCGCGAACACAGCGATCTTCCCGTCTTGGCATCGATGAGTTTTGAACATACGGGACGGACCTTTACGGGGACCGATGTCGTCAGTATGGCGACAACACTGGAAGGACTCGGCGTGACGGCCGTCGGGATCAACTGCTCCTTCGGGGCGGCGGAGACACGACCGCTGGTGGACGCTTTGTTGGCGGCAACGAAACTGCCGTTGATCGTGCAGCCGAACGGCGGGATTCCCGATGCCGACGGTCATAGTCGACTCGATGTACAGGCGCATCTTGATCATATGCGCTATTTCCTGTCGCGCGGCGTGGAGATCATCGGCGGCTGCTGCGGTACCGATCCCGCACTGATGGCACGCTTGCATGCGTTGCGCGGGGAAGTGCACGGCACGAGACCGTCCGTCACTCCCGTAACACGGGTGTCCTCTTATGCGGAAACCGTCGTTTTGGGACAAGGCCCGCTGATGATCGGAGAACGAATCAATCCTACGGGCAAACGGGAGTTGCAGGAAGAACTGCGTCGCGGCGTACTTGATCGTGTCGTTCGGGAAGCTGTTGTCCAACGTCGGGAAGGCGCGGCGCTTCTTGACATCAATATCGGTACCTCGGGTGTCGATGAACCGACACTCTTGCCGCGGGCGGTACGTGCCGTACAAGCGGTGACGGGTACGCCGCTCGTGATTGACACGGCCTCACCGACCGCGTTGGCGGCGGCAGCACGAGCGGTGGCGGGCAAACCGCTGCTCAACTCGGTCAATGCGGGGGAGGACAGTCTGGCACAAGTATTGCCGATCGCTCGCCGCTACGGGGCCTGCGTACTGGGACTGACGCTGGATGAAAACGGGATTCCCGATACGGCAAAAGGACGACTCGCACTGGCGGAAAAAATCGTTACTCGAGCATTGGAATGGGGTATCCCGCGAGAAAATATTCTCATTGACTGTCTGACATTGACACTCGGCACCGGTGCGGAAAATGCACGGATTACCGCCGAGGCCGTTGCTCTCGTGAAACGGGAACTCGGTGTGGCGACCGCACTCGGCGTGAGCAATATTTCCTTCGGCATGCCGGAACGGTCGATCATTAATCGGACATTTTTACAGATGGCACTGGCCCACGGACTGGACGCCCCGATTGCCAATCCCGGCGATCGGGGTATGACGGATGCATTGGCCGCCTACCGTGTGCTGGCGGGATACGATGACGGGGCGCGGGAATGGATCGCCCGGGCTCGTAAAGTACAAGACGAGGCCGAGGCACCGTCGCCCGTCTCGACGATTTTGGCGGCGATTGTCGACGGACTGGAAGCGGAAACGCTGCGACTGACAAAAGAACTGCTCGCCCGTAAAGCGCCGCTTGACGTGGTCAATGAGGATCTTATCGGCGCATTGAACGAGGTGGGACGACGTTTTGAAACGCAGGAACTGTTTTTGCCACAACTGATCCGGGCCTCGCAAACCGCACAAGTTGCGTTTGCCGAAGTCAAACGGGTACTGGAGGCCAAGGGAGAAACGGCCGCCGATCGCGGCACGATTATTCTTGCGACGGTACGGCACGATGTGCATGATATCGGCAAAAATATTGTCAAAGTCGTACTGGAAAACTACGGCTATCGAATCATCGACCTCGGCAAAGACGTGCCGCCCCAAGCGATCCTCGATGCCTGTCGCACCTATCATGCACGACTAGTCGGCTTGAGTGCGCTGATGACGACGACGGTTGCCTCCATGCAGGAAACCATCGCCTTGCTCAAACGGGAGATTCCCGACGTGCAAGTGGTGGTCGGCGGTGCCGTACTCAATGAACGCTACGCGGCCGACATTGGTGCGGACCGGTATGCGGCACACCCCGCGGCCATGGCCGATATTGCGGCGGCGTTTTTCGGCACCCGGGAAGATCCGATGCGGCAGGCGGTATCGCGGGAAGACAGGCGGCAGTAGCGGCAGCCGCGATCGCGCCGCGGGTAAAAGACTACGTATTCACCTCGGCGGCATATCCCGATCCTCTGCACCAATTACAATTACAAAAATTGGGATTGCAGGGTGCGTTACATTATGATTTCACGTTGGCGCAAGGACTTGGCTTGACGTTGGGGTTGTCCCTGCTTGATGCATCACTTGATATGTTGAATGAAATGCGGACGTTTGGTGCCGTCGGTGTGACGGTGGCCGAAGACGGTCCGGGTAAAGGAAGGCAGCGAAAGGAAGTGCTCTGATGGAGCAAGCATTGTACTTGGATCCCGTGAGTGGGATCAGCGGCAATATGTTTGTTGGGACGTTGCTTGATTTGGGAGTGCCACGGATTTGGCTGACCAATGAGTTACAAAAACTCGGCCTTGACGACTACGAGTTGATTTTTGAAAAGGTCAACAAGAGAGGCATCACGGCGACGTATTTTAACGTTGACGTAAAGGAAACAACCACGCATCGTCATTTACCGGATATTTTAACCATTTTGGCGCGTGCCGATTGGTCGGGGAGCGCGAAACAACGCGCGGCATCCATTTTCTGGTCACTGGCACTGGCGGAAAGCAGAGCCCATGGGATTGCGCCAGAGGACGTGCATTTTCATGAAGTCGGCGCGGTCGATTGCATTATCGATTGCGCGTTGATTGCGCTCGGTTTGGAATATTTGGACATCGATATTGTATTAACCGGGCCGGTGGCCACCGGTTCGGGTACGATTCGCGCGGCGCACGGCGAACTTTCGATTCCAGCACCCGCAACGCGATTTTTGTTGCAGGGGTTTCCGACGATCACCGGAACGCCCGACTATGAACTCACTACACCGACCGGTGCGGCGGCGCTTGCGACATTTGCCATTCCGGTAGAAAAACGTCCGTCTGAATTGGTGATTGATCGTGTCGGCTACGGCGCAGGGACGTATGATTTCGTTGCGTCCAATACATTGGGAGGCTACTACGGCCAGTTGTTGCCTGTGCAGCGCTGGCAGGTGCCGGCGCCCTACATTTTCGGCCAAAATCCTTGAAATTTTGTGACATAGCAGTGTTCTGCTATGTCACTTTTTTGTTAAACGATTTTTGGTAAAGAAAAAACTTTCTTGACAAAAAAATACTCGTTTGCTATTCTTATATAGTAACTTAACTGGTCATTGACATGACAAAATCGGTGTGTTACAATTGCATCTGTTGATGTGCGGGAATAGCTCAGTGGTAGAGCATCGCCTTGCCAAGGCGAGGGTCGCGAGTTCGAATCTCGTTTCCCGCTCCATTATTCCCTGATAGCTCAGTTGGTAGAGCAATCGGCTGTTAACCGATCGGTCGTAGGTTCGAGTCCTACTCAGGGAGCCATAGGGGTGTAGCCAAGCGGTAAGGCAGCGGACTCTGACTCCGCCATGCGCAGGTTCGAATCCTTCCACCCCTGCCACGTGATCCATTAGCTCAGTTGGTAGAGCACCTGACTTTTAATCAGGGTGTCCCGCGTTCGAGTCGCGGATGGATCACCACTTTTTTCTGGCCCGTTGGTCAAGTGGTTAAGACACCGCCCTCTCAAGGCGGGATCGGTGGGTTCAAATCCCCCACGGGTCACCAATTCATTTTAACCTTGGGGAACAATTTTATACACGGCCCGTTGGTCAAGTGGTTAAGACACCGCCCTTTCACGGCGGTATCGGGGGTTCGAATCCCCCACGGGTCACCATTTTATATGGGCGATTAGCTCAGCTGGGAGAGCGCCTGCCTTACAAGCAGGATGTCGGCAGTTCGATCCTGTCATCGCCCACCATCTATGGCCCGGTGGTGTAGTGGTTAACATGCCGCCCTGTCACGGCGGAGATCGTCGGTTCAAATCCGATCCGGGTCGCCATTTTTCTTTTTGCCTCGGTAGCTCAGTCGGTAGAGCAGAGGACTGAAAATCCTCGTGTCGGCAGTTCGATTCTGCCCTGAGGCACCATTTTTTCACAGCTTGCGGCTGTGGCGGAACAGGCAGACGCGCTATCTTGAGGGGGTAGTGGAGGTAACTCCGTGTGAGTTCAAGTCTCACCAGCCGCACCAACTACATATTACCCACGCGGTTGTGGCGGAACTGGCAGACGCGCTGTCTTCAGGCGGCAGTGGAGCAATCCGTGAGAGTTCGAGTCTCTCCAACCGCACCATTTAACAAGAACCGGGCATAGCCCGGATTTTTATACGTAAATGGCAAAACAGGCAATAAAAAAAGAGCTTTTCAAAGCTCTTTTTTTATTGCGCGGATTCATTTTCAACGGCATTCAAATTACTGTGCTTGCGACCGTAAGCGAAGTAAATGATCACGCCCAGGACAAACCACGCGGTAAAAAGCTCCAGCGTGTGGGCGGAGAGTTGTGAAAATATGTAGAGGCAGGAGAAAAAACCGAGCGGCGCGATCAGCCACACGGCGGGACAGACGAAACGCCGCTTTACATCGGGATAGCGTTTGCGCAAAATCAACAATCCGCTGCACGAGCAGAGAAAAGCGAAAATGGTGCCGGCGCTGCACATTTCGGCAACGATATGAATCGGCGTGAAGCCGGCGATGAAAGCCACGGCTGTTCCGACGATTAATGTAATGCGATACGGCGTGCGGTACACGGGGTGAACACGGCACAATGATTCGGGAATCAGACCGTCGCGACTCATCGCGTAAAAGGCGCGGGTTTGCGCATAGATCATGACCAAGAGCACGGTCGACAGGCCGCAAATGGCACCGGTGCCGATGATGGCCGAGCCGAGACGCAAGCCGATTTTTTGCAAGACAAAGGAGGCGGGGGCCGCGGTGTCGAGTTCCGGATACGGAACGACACCGGTCATGACGGCACTGACGGCGATGTACAAAAGCGTGGTCAGTGTCAGCGCGGCGATAATGCCGATTGGCATATCGCGACCCGGATTGCGCGCTTCTTCCGCCGCGGTGGAAAGCGAATCAAATCCCAGGTACGAGAAAAACAGCACGGCAGTACCGGCGGATACGCCTGCCCAGCCGTACGGTAAGAACGGAGTCCAGTTTTGCGGATTAATATGCGGTCCCGCCAAGAGCAGGAAGAGGAAAATCGTGCCCAGCTTGACAAAGACCAGCACGCGGTTAGCGCCGGCGCTTTCCCGAATGCCGCGCAGCAGGAAAAATAAAACGACGCCGACGATCAACATGGCGGGCAAGTTCATCAGGCCGCCTTCGGCGGGAACGGTCGTGAGTACTTTCGGCAAATGAATGCCGATGTCCGCCAAAATACTTGTAAAATAGGCCGACCAGCCGCCGGCCACAGCGCTTGCGCCGACAGTGTACTCTAAAATAAGCGACCAGCCGACGAGCCAGCCGAAAATTTCACCGAGTGAGACATACGCGTAGGTGTACGACGAGCCCGCGACCGGAATGAACGACGCGAGTTCCGAGTAAGCGAGGCAGACGAACGTGCAGACGATGGCGGCGAGCACGAAGGAAAGCATCAAGCCGGGACCCGCGTATTCGGCGGCGACGATGCCTGTCAAAACAAAGATGCCTGTACCGATCATAACGCCTAAGCCCAGTAGGGTAATATCCAGTGCCGTCAGCGATCGCCGCAATTTGCGATCTTCGCCTTGCGCGGCGATTTCCTCCAGCAAACTGCGCAGATTTTTAGTGCGGAAAATAGACAAAATAACACTTCCTCGTTAATATAAATTTATTTCTATTTTAGGGATATTTATTTCCAAATGCAAGCATTGGAAATAAAAAAAGTCTCGTCATTGACGAGACTTTTTGCAGTTTATCTTCGCAGCGGAGCAAGGTATGCGGCGAGGGACTCTGCCGCGGTTTTATTGTTCGTATCCGCTTCGCGAATAAAGATCCCTTTTTGCACGGCGGCATACGGCGCCAATTTGCGAATGCGCTTTACAGATTTACCGAGACCGCCGCCGCCACAGGAACAAATCGGATAAATCGTTTTGCCGGCCGTGTCGACATCGTGCAGAAAACGCATGACCGGTGTGGGAAGTTCCCACCACCACAGCGGATAGCAAAGAAGAATTTCACGGTAGGCGCTGCTATCGGGAATCTGACGCAGTTTCGGCAACTCGCCCGCGATGAGGCTCGCGCCGGAACGCATGACGCTCAGAATATAGTTTTCCGGATAGCGGGCGACTAAGTTCAACTCGCAAAGATCACCGCCGACTAACCTTTGGGCGAGACGGGCGAGCTGTTTGGAGTGACCGGTTTTTGAAAAATAAACAATCAGCGGGGTAGTCATGCTGCATGCTCCTTTCCAAAAAAATAGCGGACCCGCGAGGGTCCGCTATGCGGGTATATATTATTTTGTCAAGAAAGCGCGCGTGAACCAAATCTTCAGCGCATAGAATTCAACATGATCCTCCATCATGTTAGCCAAGAGGAAGTTGTCTTCTTTGTCCGCTTCTTCACGAATCTTCAATGCTTCATCGCGCATGAGCTCCAAGTCGCCCAAAAGGATTTCGAGAGTTTCTTTCACCGCATACGGTTTCGATTCGATTTCTTTGAGGCTGGCGATCTTCAGATATTCTTTGGCGGTAACAACCGGGAGTTCTCCCTGTTGTTTCATGAGTTCGGCAACCGCATCATAGTATTCAAATGCTTCATCGTAAATCTCTTCCAGGAATTCGTGGATGGCTTTGAACGGAATTCCTTCGACGTTGAAATGCAGGTTGTGAAGTTTAATGTTCCAAAGAGCCAAGTCAGCCAAATACTGGTTTACAGATTTTGCGTTTTTCATTATATAACTCCTCCTTAATACTAATCAGGCCACCCTTTTGTGTCCTTTTCTTGTCCTATGATTATTGTATCGCAATTTATAGATGTTTGCAAGAATCATGCTAATCATCGCAGTGAGCGCGGGTTGACAGAAAGGTTTTTCGGCAACGGGCGTCGAGAGTGTTCACTATCGTAGCCATACGATTTTGGCGCACCATCCGTTTGAAAATCTTTTTCAGGCGGATTCCGGTTTGTGAAACGGTCTGAAAAGTCATGCGGAAAATCCCGCCGGCAAAGGCGGCTGCGCGATGGATATATGCTATAATAAAATAATAAAAATAATGAAAACAGGGAATATCCCGAGGGAGTGGCAACATGGTTTCGTATTTGGTAATTCTTTTGGTCGCTTTGGCCTTTTTATTGGTATGTCGTCTTTTCTTTTACAAGCCCGCGCCGCGCCGACGCGCTCCGTATGTACCGCAAGCGTCACGTCGTCGGCATGCGCAGGAAAAAGTGGTGCGCGAACGTCTGCAGACGCAGTCTGAACCGGCTTGGTCGTCGAGCACGGTCGATACCACCGTGGTTCAATCCGCGGACGCACCGTCGGTTGTCAAAGAGGGGCAGGAAACCCGCGAATTGCCGCGCCTTTCCCCGACCGCTGAAAGTGAACCGGGACGGGACGAATTGGCGCAAACGCAAATTGTCAATCGCGAAAACTTAAAGGAACTCGTGCAAAGCGCGACGAAGCCGGAACCGGCGACGGCGACGGCGGGCGCAGTACGTGAAAAAGAGCCCGTACAGCAGCTCGCAGCGGCGCCTGAAATTACCGATACATTGGAAGACGCGCAGTCGTTATTGCGTCGGCAGGTGCGTCATTTTCTGGTGCGGTATGCGACCATCAGTCCGGATATGGCGGACGATGTGGAGCGTGTGACGGCGTTGGCGTTTGCCAAGTTGGGTGACGTGGACGACAGCGAGATCCAAGATATGATCGCCCATATTATGGTGCAGGAAGCGTTGCAAAATGCGCAACGCGTCTATGTTATGACTCCGGATGATACCGTTTTGGAAATGGTCACCGACGCCTTTGCCGAAGTGGCTTTGGGAGAACGCGCCGAAACGCAGACCTTATTGGCGTACGATGCCTTGGCGGCGATGACGCATTTGGAGCAGGGTCATTACCGCATCTTGGCGTTGCTGCTTTTGTTCCATTACTCGCGTCACGCGGATAATATCAGCGCGGCGGCATTTCGCCGTTACTCGAAAAAATATGTGCAGCCCTTACTGCAGGATTTGCCGACGGAGTACAGCTACTATCAGCAACTTGAATATTTGCGTTGTACCAGCATGGCGCGCAAGGATTTGCCGCTCGGACAGGTGTTGCGCGAATCGTATCCGTACTTCTTCAGCTACATGGGTTTTACTAAAGAAGAATTGGCGTCCGCGCTCGGCGGCGAACGTTTGCCGGCGCAATACCTCGTGCGCTCGGCGTACGGCGATTACTATAAGCTGGCGGTCACCGATGCCGGCGAATTGCCCGACTTTTTCCGGACAGTCAATATTACCGATGAAGCCACGCGCAACCAACTGACAGAGCTGATGCAATCGCGACCTGTCGTATATGAACGGAGCGCGGTGACCAAAGTGCTGCGGACCGTGTCGCCGACCCTGGCACGGCTCGCCGACGCGTGGGACAGCAGCATGATGCGCCGCTCCGCGCCGACACTTTTAGGCATGTATATCGGCAAACTTTATTTGAAAGAAGAAATTCAGGAAGATTTTGATCTGTCACGCTGGCTATAAGAAAACGGAGGTACCGGGGTGGGAGTTTTTGACATCATCGGTCCGGTGATGATCGGGCCGTCGAGCTCGCATACGGCGGGCGCGGCGCGTTTAGGACGCTTGGCTCGATACTTATTGGGCGAATCGCCGATCAAGGCGGAGATTACTTTCTACGGTTCGTTTGCGCAAACGTATCGAGGACACGGGACGGACCGCGCCTGTGTGGCCGGACTCTTGGATTGGGCGCCGGATGACCCGCGCTTGCGCGATGCGTTGACGATGGCCCCCGAACTGGGGCTGCAGGTGACGATTGCGGCCTCTGCGGCGGAAACGGAACACCCGAATACGGTGCGCTTTCGTTTGACCGGTGGCAGCGGGAAAGTACGCGAATTGATGGGCGTATCCACCGGCGGCGGCCGGATTCGCATGCGTGAGTTTGACGGCTACTCGGTCGATTTGGACGGCTCCAGTCACACGCTTTTGACGCGGCATAACGATCGACCGGGCATCGTGGCCTTTGTTTCGCAAATTTTAGCACTCCAGGATATTAATATTTCGGCGATGCGCCTGTTTCGACAGGAACGCAAACGCCTGGCGATGATGTTTATTGAAACGGATACACCGGTCGCCAACGCGACGCTGGCGGAGATCGCGGCGCATCCGGCGATTGAAGTTGTGCGGACGTTTCCGCCGGTGTGAGGAAAGGAGTCGACATGAGCTCATTACGGGAATTATGGGAACAGGCGACAGCGGCCGATCAACGTGTCGGCGATTTTGTCGCGGCGCAGGAGGCGGCGGCCAATGAACAACCGTTGGTGGCGGTGCGGCACAAAATGCAGGATATGTTGGCCGCGTTTCGCGAGTCGGCCCAAACCGGCATCAGTGACGGCGGCAGTTCGCCGAGCGGTTTGACAGGTGGGGATGCCTTGCGCATGCGCGATGCGGCCCCGCATTTTTTGAACGGTTATGCCTGGCGCGCGGCGACGCTCGGCATGGGCATTGCGGAAGCCAACGCGAAAATGCGCCGCATTGTGGCGTGCCCGACTGCGGGTTCATGCGGCATTTTGCCGGCGGTCGTGTTGACGTTGGCGGAACGTTTGGGTAGTAGCGATGATGACATTTTACGCGCGTTATTCACGGCCGCGGGTGTCGGTGACGTTATTGCGGAAAACGCGATGATTGCCGGTGCCGTCGGCGGTTGTCAGGCGGAATGCGGAACGGCCATCGCCATGGCCGGTGCGGCCGGTATTGAATTATGCAATGGCACGACCGAGCAGATGGATAACGCGGTCGCGTTGGGACTGAAAAATGTATTGGGGCTGGTTTGCGATCCGGTCGGCGGCCTGGTCGAAGTGCCGTGCGTCAAACGCAATGCGTTTCATGCGGTGCACTCGTTGGTGGCGATCGAGTTGGCGTTGGCCGGTGTGAAAAGTGCGATACCTGCGGATGAAGTGATCAGCGCGATGGCGGAGATCGGACACATGATGCCCAAATCATTGCGTGAACGCAGCGAAGCGGGGCTTGCGACAACGCCTACGGGCAAAGCGTGGGCGCGCAAGATTCGCGAACAGTGATACCGTTTTTTACCCGTCGCTATCCATTACCCGAAAGGGTTCGAGTATTACTGCGGGCATTGGAGCAGGCGGGATTTGAGGCTTACGCCGTGGGCGGATGCGTGCGCGATACATTGCTCGAGCGCGCGCCGCACGACTGGGATATCACGACGGCCGCCACTCCGGACGAAGTGGAGCGAGTGTTTGCCGACCCGCCGTTTCGAGTGGTCGGAACGGTGGGTCGCGCATTCGGCGTGTCCCTGGTCGAATGTGCGGGCGTAACCTATGAGGTCGCCACTTTCCGCGGGGAAGAATACGGAGCGGACAGTCACCGTCCGGAAAAAGTGTACTACGCCAAGCATTTGGCGGATGACCTGGCGCGGCGTGATTTTACCGTCAACGCCATGGCGTTTCGTTCCGACGGCACATTGATTGACCCTTATGACGGTCGCAAGGATTTGAAGAAAAAACGCTTGCAAACCGTCGGTGTTCCCGAAGAACGTTTTCGGGAAGACGCCTTGCGCTTGTTCCGCGCCTGCCGCTTTATCGCGCAGCTCGGATTTCGCCCGACGCGTGAATTGTGCGCGGCGATGCCGCAGGCGTTTTCGCGGGTCGCGGGACTTTCGCTGGAGCGCGTGCGCACCGAACTCGATCGGTTGCTGGTCGCGCCGTATGCCGGCCGCGGTTTGGATCTTTTCGTTCGCTCGGGATTGGCGGAGCAATCGTGTCGGGTACGCGAACAGGGAATCGATAAAACGGTTGCGATTTTACCGGAATTGAGTCATTTGCCCGAAACGCCGCAGGGACGTTTTCACGCCTACGACGCGTGGTTGCATACGCTGGTCGTTGTGGAGCACAGTCCCGCTACATTGGTGGCGCGCTATGCGGCGCTTTTCCATGACGTGGCGAAAGGCTTGCCCGGTATCCGCGGCTTTCATAAAGGCGATATTACCGATTACGGGCATGATGTGCGCAGCGCCGAAATGGCCAAAGCGGCGCTGACTCGTTTGCAATATCCGGCGACTATGGTAAAGCGTGTCGAGTTTTTAGTCGCTAATCATATGAAATATCATCAATACGCCAACACGGCGAACGCGAATGTGCGGCGTTGGCTGCGCCAATTGGCCCGCTCGGGAGCATTTCGTACCACGGTCGAACTGACCGAGGCGATGGACGAACTAAATGATCTGTGCGCGGCGGATGTGATCGGCTGCGGTCGGCCGCTCAGCGCTACCGACGGTCATCGCGCATTCGGCGGCGCGGTGCGTGCCGAGCTTACCACAATGCCGGTGCATACGCGAGACCTGCGGTACGATCAATCATTACCGAAACGTTATGGAAAAGACACGGCAACACTGTTGAAAGTTTTGCGCCAACGGGTGCAGGACGGAAATTTGACCAATGAGCCGGAAGCGTTGAGACTCGCCGCTGAGCGATACAGACTGAGGCAGGAAAGGAATGCGCATGACGAAGGAACGAGTGAGGAGTAAAGCCAAGCAACATAAAAAGCAGGAGCGGATACGCGTCGCGCTTCTCTTTATGGCATTGGCCGTGTTCGGCATTCTGATCTGCGGCAGGCTTTTTTATCTGCAGGTGGTGCGCGGCTCTTACTTTGCGGAACTCGATTTGGCGCAAGCGGAAGAAGTGCGGTCGTTGCAGTCGCCGCGCGGTACGATTTATGACCGCAACGGTAAAGTACTTGCCGTGAGCGCGGTCACGCTTTCGCTTTACGCGGATCCGCAAGAACTGAATCGGGACCCGCAGGTCTTGGCGCAGACATTGGCGCCGCTATTGTCCGTGCCGGAAGCCAAGCTCGCGGAAAAACTCGCGCAGACCAATCGTTTCGTGTGGTTGGAGCGGATGCTGGATAAAGACGTTTCCGATCAGGTCGAAGCGTTGATTGAACAGCAAAAGATTACCGGTTTGCATTTTCTTGAAGAGAGCAAACGTTACTATCCGAACGGCAATTTGCTGGCGCAGGTGCTGGGTTTCGTCGGCATCGATGACAAAGGTTTGGACGGTATAGAGATGGTGCTTGATCAGGAAATCAAAGGCGACAGCAAGCAGCAGACCATTATTACGTCGCGCTACGGAACGCCGATTTTGGAATCGACGCTTTCCCAACTTTTTCCCGATGAAGAACGCAGTGTCTATTTGACGATTGACGCGCAAATTCAATTTTTTGCGGAGCGTGCTCTCGATCGCGCCATGGGTACGACACGTGCGGCCGGCGGCTCGATTATTGTGATGGATCCGCGAACCGGCGAAATTTTGGCGATGGCCAATCGTCCGACGTATAATCCTAACCGGTTCGAGGAAGGTACGGAAGAAGATTTTCGTAATCGCGCGGTAACGGACTTGTATGAACCGGGTTCCACGTTCAAACCGATTATCGCGGCGGCGGCGTTGGCGTCGGGTTCGATGACACCGGAAACGGTCTTGCATGATACGGGAGCGGTGTATGCGTCGGGACACACGATTCAAAACTGGAACGGCGAAGGCTACGGTGACGTGCGCCTTGTCGATATTATCAAATATTCGATCAATACGGGGTTTGCTATGGTCGGTCTGCGCACCGGCGGTGACGTGCTGACGGATTATGCGAAACGGTTCGGTTTCGGTCAACCGACGGGCATCGAACTGCCGGGCGAAGGCGAAGGGATTTTGTTCAACCCCGACGACATGCGCGACAGCGATATCGCGACCATGTCGATCGGGCAAAGTATCGCCGTCACGCCGTTACAAATGTTGCAGGCGTACGGAGCGTTGGCCAACGGCGGCAAAATGATGAAACCGCACATCATTTCATCCATTGTCAATCCGGACGGCACGACATACCGGACAAGCAAGGCGGAAGAAGTCGGACAACCGATTACGCCCGAAGTGGATCACACGCTGGTTCCCATGCTTGAGCAGGTGGTTTCCGGCGGCGGAGGGGTGAAAGCGCAGGTCAACGGCTATCGCCTCGCCGGCAAAACCGGTACGGCGCAGAAGTTGGATACGGAACACGGCGGCTATTTGGATGGGCGTTACATCGCATCCTTTATCGGCTTCGGGCCGATTGAACAGCCGGAAGCGGTATGTCTCGTTGTTCTCGATGATCCGGAGGGCGTATACTATGGAGGACAGATCGCCGCTCCTGTATTTGCCGAGGTCATGGGAGAAATCATGCGTTATCGCGGCATACATCCCAATGTGACGGATGTGGCGGATACCGGTACGGCGGAAACAGCGGTGCTTGAGCCGCTGACGTTAACGCGAACGGAGGAGGGTAAAATTATTGTGCCGGACTTCACGGGACGACGTTTGCGCGATGTGTTGGAATGGGCCAATCAGGCCCAGGTCGGCGTAGTTCCGGAGGGACATGGCGTGGTCATCACGCAAACTCCGCTCGCCGGATTGACGTTGGAAGATACCCGACAGATTCGGGTACAATTGGCGGAATAAAGGAGGCAATTCCATGCGAAGCGATATTGAAATCGCCCAGGCGGCGAAGCTGCAACCGATTACGGAAATTGCCGCGGCGGCAGGTATTGACGAAAAATATTTAGCACCGTACGGACGCTATAAGGCGAAGATCGGCTACGATTTAATTCGCAAGTTGGACAGCGCCCAAAACGGACATTTGATTTTGGTTACGGCGATTTCTCCGACCCCTGCCGGTGAAGGAAAGTCGACGACGACAGTCGGTTTGGCACAGGGTCTTGCCAAGCTCGGTAAAAAAGTGATGGTGGCGTTGCGTGAACCGTCGCTCGGGCCGTGCATGGGAATCAAAGGCGGCGCCGCCGGCGGCGGCTATTCGCAAGTGGTGCCGATGGAAGATATCAATCTTCATTTTACCGGCGACATGCACGCCATTACCGCGGCGCACAATTTATTGGCGGCGATGCTTGATAACCACCTGCAACAGGGCAATGCGCTGCGCATTGATCCGCGTCGGATCGTGTGGAAACGCGTGGTCGATATGAATGATCGGGCATTGCGTCACATCGTGGTCGGTCTGGGCGGCAAAGTGAACGGCGTGCCGCGTGAAGACGGCTTTGATATTACGGTCGCGTCCGAAGTCATGGCGATTTTATGTCTCGCGCAGGATCTCAAAGATATGAAAGAACGGTTCAGCCGCATTATCGTCGCCTACGATTACGACGGTAACGCGGTAACGGCCGGCGACCTGCATGCGCAGGGTGCGATGACGGCGTTAATGAAGGATGCGATCTCGCCCAACCTGGTGCAGACGATTGAACATGTGCCGGCGCTGGTGCACGGCGGTCCGTTTGCGAATATCGCGCACGGTTGCAATTCGCTGGTGGCCACCAAAACCGCGTTGCACCTGGCGGATTATGTTGTTACGGAAGCCGGTTTCGGCGCGGATCTGGGCGCGGAAAAATTCTTTGATATTAAATGCCGCTACGGCAAGTTAAAACCGGAAGCGGCGGTATTGGTCGCGACGGTGCGCGCGCTCAAAATGCACGGCGGACGCGCGAAAAACGAACTCACCGAGCCGGATGTCGACGCGCTTAAGCGGGGTCTGGAAAACCTCGGCAAACATTTAGAAAATATCGCCAAATATAATGTTCCCGCTGTTGTGGCGATCAATGCGTTCGCCAGCGACACGGCAGAAGAAATGGCGGCGATTCGTACATACTGCGAAGAACGCGGCGTACCCGTCGCGTTGTCCGATGTTTTTGCCAAAGGTGGAGAAGGCGGCAAGAAACTTGCGCAAGCCGTACTGGCGGAAATGGCCAAGGGCACCGCTGATTTTCAGCCGCTGTATGCGAGCGAATTGAGCATTCCCGACAAAATCCGTACCATTGCGAGGGAAATTTACGGCGCGGACGATATTGTTTTGGAGGCGGCGGCGCAAAAAACGTTGACCGATATTGAAGCGGGCGGGTATGCGGCATTGCCGGTCTGCATCGCCAAGACGCAGTATTCATTCTCCGATGATCCGAACAAACTGGGACGTCCCAGCGGATTTACGCTGCACGTACGCGAACTTAAAATCAGTGCCGGCGCAGGCTTTATCGTCGCTCTTACCGGCAATATCATGACGATGCCCGGTTTACCGAAAAAGCCGGCCGCGGAAAAAATCGACGTGACGGCGGACGGAAATATTGTCGGTCTTTTCTGAGGGGGAGTCATGCGAGAACTTACAGGCGCGCCCGTAGCGGCCGTGCAGCAGGAAACTACAGCGAAAAAAATCCGCATGCTGGCGGCGAAGGGCGTTACTCCGGGACTGGCCATTGTGCGTTTCAGCGCGGATCGGGCGGCGCAGATGTACGGCGACTTTTTAGCGAAGTCCGCGGCACAAGCGGGATTATATGTCGAACGGGTCGAGCCCGAGGAAAATCTGACGCAAGAGGACGCTTTGGCGACCATTCACGCGCTGAATCAGAATCCGCAGATTGACGGTATTTTACTTTTAATGCCGTTGCCGCCGGGACTGGATCGCAGTTCCCTGGTCGAAGCGATTGCGCCGGGCAAAGATATCGACGGTTTGACGCCGACGCAGGTAGGTCGGCTTGTGACGGGCCGCACCGCATTTGTGCCGGCGACCGCGCGGGCGGTGCTCGCCACGCTGCGGCATTATGAAATTCCGCTCGCCGGTAAACACGCGGTGGTGATCGGTCGCAGCGATGTCATCGGCAAACCGGTTGCGCAATTGCTGCTGGCGGCCAACGCGACGGTGACCATTTGCCACTCCAAAACGCAGGACTTGCCGCATTTCACGCGCGCGGCGGATATTTTGGTCGCGGCGGTCGGCAAAGCGATGATGGTGACGCCGGACATGGTGAGTGATGATGCGGTTGTCGTCGATGTCGGCATCCATCGCGTCGACGGCAAAACCGTCGGCGATGTCGCGCCGGAGGCGCTCGCGAAAGCGCAGGCGGCGACACCGGTTCCGGGCGGTATCGGTTCGGTAACGACCGCGCTCATGCTGGACGCGGCGGTGACCGCGGCGTTGCGGCATCATCCGTAAGAAATGACGGTACGGAAGTATTGCGCTTTCGTACCGTTTTTTGTATAATGAAATAACCGGCGACTGTGCAGAGGTCGTTTATGGCAACCTTTCGGGGCTTGTGCAATGGAAGTTCGTGAACCCTGTCAGGTCCGAGAGGAAGCAGCAGTAAGCGAATCCTTTCATGTGCCACGAGGTAACTCGGGAGGTTGTCATAAACGGTTTCTGCCGGTAACCGGATATCGCAGCGTTCCGCTGCGTTTTTTATTTCGTACAGAAAAGAGGCAAGGCATGGCGTACTTGGCATTGTATCGTAAATGGCGGCCGCAGACGTTCGCTGACGTCGTCGGTCAGGATCCGATCGCGCATACGCTTGCGCAAGCGGTAGCCCGCGGTAAAGTGGCGCATGCATATTTGTTTTCCGGTCCGCGCGGCACGGGCAAGACGAGTATGGCGAAAATTTTAGCCAAAGCGCTCAACTGTATTCACGGACCCACGGCGGAACCGTGCAATGCGTGCGAACGTTGTCGGGAGATTACGCAAGGCACGGCCTTTGATGTGAGTGAAATTGACGCGGCGTCCAATCGCGGCATTGACGAGATGCGCGCGTTGCGGGATACCGTCGCACAATTGCCGACGGTTGCGCGGACCAAAGTGTATATCATCGATGAAGCGCATATGCTCACCAAGGAAGCGGCGAACGCGCTACTGAAAACGCTGGAAGAGCCGCCGGAACATGTTGTGTTTATTTTGGCGACGACCGAACCGGAACGCTTGCCCGCCACCATTATTTCACGTTGCCAGCGCTATGAATTTCGGCGTATTTCCGTGGCTGCGATCACTGCGCAACTGTTGAAAGTGGCGCAGGGTTCGGACATCGAATTGAGCGAAGGCGCGGCGCGGTTGATTGCCGTACGCGCGGAAGGCGGTTTGCGCGACGCTCTAAGTCTGTTGGATCAATGCGCCGGCACCGGCGGCGCGATTACGGATGCCGTGGTGACTACGGTCTTGGGATTACCGGATCAGGAAGAAATCACGGGTTTGGCGGAAGCCGTTTTAGCGCGTGACAGCGCGCGAGCATTGCAAATTTTTCAGGAAATTTTAGCGTCAGGCAAAGAACCCGCCGTTGTATTGCAGCAGCTGTTGCAATGGCTGCGCGATGCTCTTTTGTGTCAAATCGACCCCGACTTTCCGGAACTTGCGATCTACGGTAAGGCGCTTTCGCGCTTACAAAAAATGGCACAAACCATACCTGCCGGCCGTTTGGCCACGCTCGCCACGCGCACGGCGGACGGTTTGCGGGAAGCGCGGTTTGCCGGCTCCGTACGCATGGCGACGGAACTTACTTTGTTGGCGCTTTGCCGCAGCGGCGGGGAAGTGAATGCCGCCGAGTGGGAAGAGCGTATCACGGCGTTGGAAAATAGAGAGGCGGTTGTTTCACCGGCCTTGCTGCAACGTGTAGCCGCGCTGGAAGAAGCCGTGCAACGCGGCGCCACGGCGAAAGCGCGGCGTGCCGAGCCGAGTCCGCCGCTGCCGGACGATGAAGACGCGGCGGTCAGCGCTGAAGAATGGGAAATGAACTTGGCGCCGCCTCCCATCGCTGATGAGGAAGAACCGGCGGCGCCGCCAGAGACAGTACATATGCCGTTGCGGTCACCGCGGAAAAAAACGGCCGGGCCGCCCAAAGCACCGGCGAAACCGTTACCGACGGAACCTGTCGCTTCGCAGTGGAATTCTTCCGCGCCGCAGCATCGAGAAAAGGTAGCTCGACCTTCGGCGAAGAAGCCGGAAAAAGCGACGGAGAACGTTGACTTTTTTGTGCTTCCCGAGCAATATGACGGGATTTGGCAAAACGTTGTCGAGACGCTTTTCGCCCGCAAAAAAATGGCGCAGGCTGCCTGCTACCGCAATGCGAAACTTCTTTTGATCGCCGGCGCTCATGCCGTGATCGCGATCGACCATACGTTTTTGGTCGATGCGGCGAATCGGCCGGATTACCGACAGGAGGTAACCGCTATTTTGCAGGAACTCATCGGCGCGGAACTGACGCTTTTAGCGGTGTTTTCCAAAAGCGCGCAGGCGGACGAAGCGCGCGCTCGCGCCGAAGCGTTACGAGGAAGTGCAGCGCCGTCGTCTGAAAAAACAACGGTTTCCGCATCTTCGGTGACATCGCCGGGGGAGTACCGCAAGATCCGCCGGGAGGATATTGACCCCGCGGATCAAAATGATCCGGTGCTCGCGAACGCCTTGCAGTTTGCCGGTGACTGTGATATATATGTATGGGAAGAATAAAACCGTATTGGACTATTTATCTACCGTGAAAGAGGGGCAATCAATGTTTGGTAATAAAGCGCAAATGGCCGGCATGATGAAAAAGGTCAAAAAAATGCAGGACGACATGGCCAAAATGCAAGACGAATTGAAACGCAAAACAACCGAAGTAACAGCGGGCGGCGGTGCGATCCGTCTCGTGATGAACGGTGAAAAACAAATTACGGAATTAAAAATTGATCCGGCGGTCTTGGAAGCGCAGGACGCCGAAATGCTGGAAGACTTGGTAACGGCGGCCGTCAATGAAGCGGGACGTAAAATTGACGACATGGCTTCGCAGGAAGTCAACCGAATTACCGGCGGGATGGGTCTTCCTCCGGGAATGTTTTAATGAACGAACCGTTAGAGCGGCTGACGGAACAATTTCGTCGCCTGCCCGGCGTCGGCGTGAAAACCGCCCGCCGCTTGGCGTATTTTATTCTGGAAGAGCCGCAGGAGTCGGTGGATGCGTTTATTGAGGCCATCACGACCGCGAAAGCGCAGACCAAGTACTGCTCCGTGTGCGGCAATCTGTCCACCCAGGACCCCTGTGAGTTTTGCGCCGATCCGCGGCGCGATCACAGTGTGATTTGCGTGGTTGAATCTCCCACCGATGTGCAAGCCATGGAACGCTGCCATGAATATCACGGCGTGTACCACGTATTGCATGGCGCGCTTTCGCCTTTGGACGGCATTCAGCCGGAACAGCTCCATATTCGCGAACTTTTGGAACGTTTGCGAGACGACACGGTGCAGGAGATCATCATGGCCACCGATCCGGACGCGGAGGGGGAAGCGACGGCTCTCTATATAGCGGGCTTGGTCAAACCCATCGGCATCAAGGTCACGCGCATCGCGCGCGGCCTACCGGCGGGTGGAGATATCGGTTTTGTGGACGGCGTCACCTTAGCCGGCGCGGTCGCCCACCGTCAAAGTATGTAAGGAGGAGAGTAATATGGTAGCATTGAATACCCTGATTACTTTTGTTGTGGTCGCGATCATCGCGATTTTAATTTTCCGCGTCTTGGGCTGGGCGCTAGCTCCGTTTATCGGTAATATCATTGCCGGCGGACTCTTGTATTGGCTGATCGATGCGATTCTCATGAAACTTCCCTGGACATTTTTGGATGCCATTATCGTCGCTTTATTCGGCATCCCGGGAACGATCGTGATTGCTATTTGTCGCGCCTTGTTTTAATCTGAAAAGCAGCTTTCGGGCTGCTTTTTTATTACCCGTATTTGCGCGTACGCGAATAAAAGGAACGGGGCCGCATGAGATATGTTGTCAGTAAAGAAGTATTTGCCGCATGGTCTCACCATATGACGGGATGTGACAAAAAGAGATTCTGTAATACAGAAATCTCTTTTTGCGTGGGGGAATGCGTTTTGACAAGTCGTGTGACGTTCGCTTACGCTGGCATGAACAGCTTGTTTATAGCGCTGCGATACGAACGCAATTGTTTTACTATGTGCTATAATAAAGAATATAGGAGGGAAGACGATGAGCGTAAATCCGAGATTGGTCAGCCCGGCAATGGACAGCCTACTGGATGCGTTGCTGGCACTTGAAACGCGCGAGGAAGGGTATGCGCTTTTGGAAGATTTGTGCACCGTTTCCGAGCTGCGAGACTTGAGCATGCGCTGGCAGGTGGCGCAGTTGCTGCACAGCGGTCAAAAATATGAATATATCGAATCGCTTACGGGGGCGAGCTCCGCAACGATCAGTCGCGTCAAACGCGCGTTGCGTTACGGCGCGGACGGTTACCAAACGATGCTGGAGCGGTTAGAGGGAAAGGATACGTAGATGGAAGCACTGGAGAAGAGTCATAACGGCTTTAAGGCGTATGATATTCGCGGCATCGTGCCGACGGAAGTGGATGAAGAAGTAAGTTACCGTGTCGGCCGCGCGTATGCGGACCAATATAAGGCGCGCAAAGTAGCGATCGGGCGGGATATCCGCGAAAGCTCGCCGCGCCTTTCTGAGGCGTTGGCGCGCGGTTTGACGGACGGCGGCGTGGATGTGTATGATATCGGCGTCTGCGGCACCGAGATGGTATATTTTGCAACATTTCGTCACGGTTTGGACGGCGGCGTCATGGTGACGGCCAGTCACAATCCGGTCAACTACAACGGTTTGAAACTGGTGCGTGAAGAATGTATTCCGATTAGCGCGGATACCGGCTTAAAAGAAATCGAAGAGCGCGTTTTCGCCGGTCATTTTGCCACGCCGGAAGCAAAAGGTGTCTGTCGAGCGCTGGACGTACAGAAAGAGTATATCGAAACTCTATTGCAGTACGTGGATATGAGTCATTTGAAGCCCATGCACATCGTGGTGAATGCCGGCAACGGCGGCGCGAACTTGGCGTTTCGCGATTTGAAAGAGCATTTACCGTTTACCTGGCATGAATTGTACATGGACGCGGACGCGACCTTTCCTCACGGCGTACCGAATCCGATGATCGAAGAAAATCGGCTGGTGACGAGTCGGGCGGTCATAGCGGAAAAAGCGCAATTGGGCGTGGCCTGGGACGGCGATTTCGATCGTTGCTTTTTAGTGGATGAAAAAGGTAATTTTGTTGAAGGCTACTATGTCTTGGGATTGCTCGCGGAACACTTTTTAGCGCAGGATCCGCACGCGACCATCGTGCATGATCCGCGTTTATACTGGAACACGCAGGCGATTTGTGAACGTTACGGCGCCACCGCGGTGGAATCCAAAGGCGGTCATGCTTTTATGAAAGAAACGATGCGGCGCGTGGACGGTCTGTACGGAGCGGAAATGAGCGCGCACCATTTTTTTCGTGATTTTTCCTATTGTGACAGCGGCATGATTCCCTGGCTTTTGGTCGCGCAGATCATTTGCGAAACAGGCAGACCGCTCTCGCAACTGATTGCTGATATGGAGGCGCAGTTCCCTTGCAGCGGCGAGATCAATCGTGTCGTAAAATCAACGGAGGAAACGTTAGCCGTCGTCGAAGAAGCGTATCGCGATCAGGCGCGGGAAGTAAAACATTTGGACGGCTTGAGCATGGATTTCGGCACATGGAGATTCAATTTGCGGCAGTCGAATACCGAACCGCTGGTACGTTTCAATTTGGAAACGCGCGGTGATCGGGAGTTGATGCAAACCAAGCGGGACGAAGTGTTGGCGCTGATTGAAACGACAGTAAAATAATTGGCAATAAAAAAGAACGCGATCGCGTTCTTTTTTATTGCTTAATTTTTGTTTTTCAATACCCGCGTTTTTTATCAATGACATTTTTCAGCTTCTGATCGCTTAAAAAGCGTTGCCAATTATCCGCCAAGAGGTCCAGAACTTTGTCCATGTAGCCGTAGACGCGCGCCGCGGTATGCGGAGTCAAAATCACATTGTCGAGCGTCCACAGCGGCGAATCTTCCGGTAACGGTTCCCGTGCGGTGACGTCGAGACCCGCGCCCGCGACGTGACCCGATTGCAGCGCCTCAATCAAGGCGGCTTCGTCAACGATGGTGCCGCGCGCGATATTGATGAAATAAACGCCTTTTTTCATCGCGGCGATTTCTTTGGCGCCGAAATATCCTTCCGTTTCCGGTGTGCCGGGCAGCGCGCACATGACGACGTCGGCCTCCGGCAAGACACGTATTAATTCATCGTTGGTGATGACGCGGTCAACCAAAGCCTCTTCCGTAAGATGATTTTTTACCGCGATGATTTCCGCGCCGAAGGCCGCGCAGCGTTTGGCGATTTCTTTACCGATGCCGCCGAAACCGGCGATCAACACTTTCGTGTTTTCCAGCGAGGTAAATGACTGCGGATCCCAATTTTTTCCCGCTTGCGCCGTGACGGCGTGTTTTAATTTGTGACGCAACGCGAGCAGCAACGCCAGCGCCCGCTCCGCGACCGGCGCATCGTGAATCGCGGCGGTGTGCGTCAAGACGATATCGTTTTGTTGCATGGGCGGCGGTAAGAGTTTTTCAATCCCGGCGCTCATGCTGTGCAGCCAGCGCAGTTTCGGCGCGGCTTCCAGCACGGGAAGCGGATCCATCGAGCCCCACAAGGCCACCGCATCGGCATCTTTCAGGTGCGGTAGCGCCTCGCTCATTTTAGCGTACGCTTCGACAGTGGCATCGGGGCGGACCCGTTGCAAGCGTTCCAAACGTTCCGGTGTCAGGTGGTTGAGTACTACCAGTTTTGGTATGTTCATTCCTCCTCCGTGTTCCTTTGCTTTTATTATACCGTAAATATCGCGACCGGCAGCTTGTCGTATCAAAAAAACAACCGCAGCAAGCTACGGTTGTTCGTATTCGGTGGTTTCATCGAGCAGCGCTTCGAGCGCGCCGATCTGATTACGCGGCAAGACGAAGACCAGTCGATCGTGAGCCTCGATTTCCGTTTCGCCGCGCGGCACCACCGTCACGCCTTGGCGATCGATGGAGGTGACTAACGCGTGCGGCGGCAGCGCGATGTCGCGCAAAGCCGTGCCGGCGAGCGGGCTGTGTTCGGAAAGAACGGCGGTCGCCTGCATCATCGTCGTATCGAAATCGGGCCGCGGTTTTTCTTTACGTAAAATATTTTGCAACAGATATTCATAAATCGGCGGTGTACCGAGCGCGTTCGCCGTGTAATACGCCAAGAGACAGCAAATGGCGAGCGGTAAAAAGTAGGAGATGCGCTGCGTCATTTCAAATAAAAGCAACAGAGACGTGAGCGGACTGCGCACAACCGCCGTCAGATAGCCGGCCATCGCCAGCACGATGAAGAGCACGACGTATTCCGGCGCGACCATTTGTCCGAACAGACAGCCGAGAATCGCGCCTTGAATTAAAATCGGCAGGAAGATGCCGCCCGGTACGCCGGAGGCAAACGAAATCAAGGAAAAAACGGTTTTAACCACGAAGAGAAGCAATAACCACCAAAGCGCATGCGGCGCACTTAACAGTTCGCCCAAGATCGGATGTCCGCCGCCCAAGACAATCGGGAAGAAGAGCATCAGCGCGAACGAGCAGAGAATCGCCGGCAGCGGTCGCAATAAAATATATAAATTTAATTTGCCGTACACATAGTAGCAGCCGCGCAGACCCCAAAAATATACGGTGCCCATGCAACCTGAAACAATGCCGAGCAGAACGACCCACGGGTACATGCTGACCGGCATTTTTCCGATCTCGGGAAAATGGAAGATCGGCGTCAGACCGAATACGTATTGACTGACGACATCCGCCGTTACGGCGGCGGCAAAGCAGCTGATGATCAAGCGCTTCGTGATCGTTTTATGAATTTCTTCCAGTGAAAACAGCACGCCGGATACCGGCGCGCTGAATGCGACCGAAAGGCCGGCCGCCGCGCCGCATGACATCAAATTTTGCGCCCGAATATAGTTATGTTTCAACCCCCGGGCGACGAGTTTACCGCACATCGCTCCGAGCTGAATGGACGGGCCTTCGCGTCCGAGCGATAAGCCGCAAAGAGCGGCGATGGTTCCGCCCAAGTATTTATGCAGCAAGACCGAAAGCGGAGAAGTCTGAATCCGACCGGTGATTTCCGCGGTCACCTGCGGGATACCGCTGCCGCCCGCATACGGTTCGCGACGAACGATCGCGCCCAGCGCAATGGCGCCGATGCAAAAAGAGATCAGGATCAGCGGTAATCGGGACCAGTCCAAGGCGGCCAGTTGCGCCAAGTAACTGACGCTGTCTTCGCACCAGCTGATCAGCAAACGATAAATGACACCTGCACCGCCCGCCAGCAAACCGACCAAAATACCCTCCAAGAGCAAGGTGGAATCGGTTCGCAAAGAGCGACTACGCAGCGTTTCGATTTTTAAAAATGACATATCCGATCCTTTCATTTAGTAAGTATATTTATAATGCGCTTTTACATAATGTTACGTCAAGTGTCACCACCGAATTAAATTTTTTAACAAATAATTTTGACTGTACATTCGCGAACATATTCTCTATAATAGAATTAATCGATAGATACTTGGAGGAGGGAAAGAAATGCGTAAACTAGCTATTTTAACAGCGTGTGCATGCTTGGTAGCGGGCGCCGCGATGGCAGCGCCGGTGACGTATATTCCGGAAGGCGGCACGAATGTAGGTTACGGTTACAACGGAGCGCAGGATGGTTCGCATGCGGTCTACGTGGAACACGGTATCGCCGATAAAGTCGTGATTGGCGCGGAATATCGCGACCTCGTCAACATGGGCAATGAATTTGATGTGTACGGTAAATATCGTTTGAACGATAACGTATATGTGACTCTCGGCAATCGCAACTACGACGTAGCCGGCAACAAACTCTACGCGGGCGTAGAAGGTATGACCTACCTGACCGAAAAGTTTGACGGCTATGCCAGCGTGAAAGTTTCGAGCGAAGAAAAAGAATACAAAGTCGGTGCTTTGTATGATCTGAACCCGAACTTCGACTTGGACGTTAACTACACGTACCAGGATCGCGACGAAGACATGAACCGTAAAGGCGTCGGCGTCGGCTTGAACTACCGCTTTTAAACACAAAAAAAGACTCGCTCGGCGAGTCTTTTTTTATTGTGCGAATATAATATGTGAAAATGTTTGGTTTCCGCTTACCGTCTGTCATTTAATGTCTGAGGGATTCCGGACCAAAGTTTCTGATCATTCGTTCGAACGGATCTTCCTGCTGCGGTTTCATATCCATGGGCAGTCCCGGATAGGTAGTTGTCTGCTCCTTGGTTACCGTTGTCGTGACGCCGGTGGTGCGTTTATGCCCGTGCATCTTGGAGATTTCAAAATAGGGCAGATCCTGCTCTTTCAGCGCGGGTAAAAGCGGTTGCTTGGCTTTCTGAGCCGGTGATTTTTTGAAGATCGAGAACACCGACATCGCGGCGTTGGTCCATTTTTCAAAGCCGGTTTCGGCTACGCCGTCAAAACCCAGTTGCACTTTGCCGGCCGGCGGCTGCACGCGAACGGAGTGACCGTGTCGGGTTTCTTGGGAGCGCTCTTCGGTGTGCGTCACCGTTTCCGTGCGCGTTTCTTTGGTCATGACCCGTTGTATGCGCGTGGCATCGTTGGCGGGAGCCTCCAGCGCGAATGCGGAGGGAGTGGCGGAGAGCAGTACGAGAGCCGCCAAGAGGGTAGTGGTAAGTTTGTTCATTGGGGAAACTCCTTTGGAATTAATTTCACACGGAGCGTTGCCGCATCCATTGCAGTAGACAGAATAATGACGCGTCACGCTCGGCTTTGTCTGTACGTTTTGACAGACGAAAATGATGAAATTTATTGTAGGGGATAGTGGGAATAATTGTCAATTGATTTTCCATTCCGATCAAGAATACAGAAAACGCGGATATGGAATATATAATCAAACAAAAAACTACAATCATTGTGGAATGCGAAATATAAAAATATTTTCTCAGTGAAATGTGAAATGTCAAGTCGTGCTTGACAAAATTAATGTTATTAAGGCGCGCGTTATGATACAATAAAGATGAATGAGAATAGAGGAGGCGGAAGAGCTTGGCGTATGCAATTGCGTTCGGGATTGCGCTCATCGTGACCTATGTCATTACCCCTGCCGTGAAGCGTTTGGCCTGTCGGGTCGGAGCGATGGATAATCCCAATGCGCGCAAGGTTCATCATGGAGCCGTACCGCGTTTGGGCGGTTTAGGAATATATATCGGATTTTTGGCATCGGTGCTGTACAGCTTGCCGTTATCGACCGAAGTGATCGGTTTACTGATGGGGTCGGCCGTGATCATTGCGGTCGGCGTATGGGATGATATTTGTCAGATTCCCGCCAAGGTAAAACTGCTCGGTCAGATTTTGGCGGCGGTTGTGTTGGTAGCGTGCGGTGTACGCGTCGATTGGGTATTGAACCCGTTCGGCGATTATATTTATTTAAGTGCGTTCATTTCCGTACCGCTCACGATTTTGTGGGTGGTGGGATTCACCAATATGGTGAACCTGATCGACGGCTTAGACGGTTTGGCGGCCGGCGTAAGCTCAATCGCCGCCGTTTCCGTAGCGTTGATCGCGTACCAAATGGGGCAATGGAACAGCGTGGCGATCACGGTCGCGATGGCGGGCGCGGCGATCGGTTTTCTGCAGTATAATTTCAACCCCGCGAAGATTTTCATGGGCGATACAGGCAGTATGTTCTTAGGCTACACGCTCGCCGCGGTATCGATCATGGGCGTGATGAAAACAGCGGCTACCGTCGCTTTGGTCGTGCCGGTCATAGCGCTGGGTTTACCGATTATGGATACGGCGCTGGCGATCGTGCGGCGCAAGCTTTCGGGCGTGCCTATTTTCGCGCCGGACCGCGGGCATTTACATCACCGTCTGCTCGATAGCGGCTTATCGCAAAAACAGGTGGTTTTATTGATGTATGCGATTACCGCGTTCCTAGGTATGATCGCTTTATTGGTGGTACATTTAAATGTCGTTTTCGGTGCCGTCGTAGTCGGTGTGGTAACGGCGGCGGGACTTTGGTGGGCACGCTACTTGGGCATGATTGCAGGCGGCAAGTGCGCGTCGGAAAAACACTGAGGAACATTTTATGACAATCAAGGTAATGACAATTTTCGGCACCCGTCCGGAAGCCATCAAGATGGCTCCGGTCGTTTCCGAGCTCGCACGGCATCCGGAATTTTCCGTTTGCGTTACCGTGACCGCGCAGCATCGCGAAATGCTTGACCAGGTGTTGCGGTTATTTGCGATTACGCCGGATTACGATTTAGATATCATGGCGCCGGGACAAACTTTATATGACGTCACCAGCCGGGCGTTGCTCGGCTTACGGACGTGTCTGCAGCAGGAACGTCCTGATGTAGTCTTGGTTCACGGCGACACGACGACAACTTTTGCCGGCGCGCTCGCCGCATTTTATGAGCAGATTCCTGTCGGCCACGTGGAAGCTGGTTTACGGACGGGCGATATTTACTCGCCGTTTCCCGAAGAAATGAACCGTCGCTTGACCGGGCGGTTGGCGCGTTACCATTTTGCGCCGACGCCGGAAACGAAAGCGAATCTGCTGCGGGAAAATGTCGCGGAAGAATCGATTTTCGTGACGGGTAACACAGTTATCGACGCGCTTTTGCAGACGGTCGGCCGTCCTTTTGATCCGAATACGCTGCCGATGAAGCTTGACCCGTCACGGCGTACGCTTTTGGTCACCACCCATCGGCGCGAAAATTTGGGTGCCCCGATGCGCGACGTATATCGCGCGTTACGGCAGATACTGGAAGATGTGCCGAACTTGGAACTGGTGTTTCCTGTTCATAAAAATCCGGCGGTGCGTGAAGTCGTTCGGGCGGAGCTTGGCGATGTGCCGCATGTGCATTTGATCGAACCGTTAGATTACGAACCGTTTGCGCAATTGATGGCGCAAAGCGATCTGATTTTAACCGATTCCGGCGGCATTCAGGAGGAAGCGCCGGGCTTAGGCAAACCGGTGCTCGTGTTGCGCGATACCACGGAGCGCCCCGAGGCGGTGGCGGCCGGTACGGTAAGCCTGGTCGGCACGGCGGAAGAAGATGTCTACCGAGAAGCGAAACGTCTTTTAACCGATGATAATTTGTACCGCCAAATGGCGAATTCCGTCAATCCGTACGGCGACGGTAAAGCCGCCGGAAGAATTATACAGGCGCTTTTGTACGCCTACGGTAAAACGGCGAAAAAACCGCCTGAATTTATAGCCAATACTAATGAATTATGATAGAATAATAACTGCATGTGCAGGTTCTTATGACCTCATGTGCACGGCAAGGAGGTCTCCGGTGAAAGAACAGGAATTTAATTGGCAGCGGGCGTTAGCCATCGCTACCGGTGCTGGTATGACACTGCTTTGCACGATTTTATTCGGCCTGTATTTAGGGTATCTTCTCGATAAATATGTCGGCACGGCTCCATTCGGTTTACTGGCCGGAGGCGTGGCGGGTGCGCTGACAGGTTTGTTGACGTTAGTTCGTGACATGATTCGCAAATGACGGACGGTCGGGAGCTTTTTCGTTGGCTGCTTGCCTGTATGCATTGGCAAGGAGCATTGATGGCCGCGGGGGCGGTCCTCGTTCTCCTGTTCGGCAAAGGGGATTGGGCCGTCGGCTGGATCGTAGGCGGCGCCTTTAATATAGCGTATTTTTCTTACCTTGCATTGATCGCGTTTAAGCGATGCGATCGCGATGATCTGGGTATGGTGAAAAGCTTAACCAATGTCGCGGCAGGGCGTTTCTTTGTGGCCATCCTCTTTTTGCTGGTGGTCTTAAAAACCAATTTAGCCCATTTTGGGGCTACGGTTTGCGGCTTACTGTCGTTGCAACTCGTGTATTTTTTTGTCACGTTTTGGGGCGACTTCAAGCATATAAAAAAATAGGGGAGTATGTCCTGGCGGAAGGGGGTGAAGCTATGCATCTACACACAGGTACACATGATGTGCAATATCTTTGGGGAATGGCCGTTAACATGGACACGATTTACATGACCTGGCTGACCGGAGCACTGGTTCTGATTTTGGTATTGTTGGCGACGCGAAGTCGTGAAATGGTACCGTCCGGTGTGCAAAACGCAGTGGAAATGATCGTTGAAGGCTTAAGTGATCAGTTCCATTCCATTCTCGGTCCCGATTATCGTAAAGCGGCATATATGTTGTTAACGCTCTTTTTCTTTATCTTTATCGGAAACGAGATCGGGTTGTTACCGACGCCGCACCTCATTACCTCGCCCACGAATGACGTCAATACGACATTGGGCCTGGCGATTGCAGCATCCCTGGCGACGCACGCACTGTACGTGAAAAACAAAGGGTTAAAAGAGTATTTTGCACACTTCTTCAAACCCTTCGCTCCGTTCGTTCTTATTAACCTGATCGAAGAAATCGCAAAACCGATTACGTTGGCAATGCGTCTATTCGGTAACATTTTGGCGGGGGAAATTTTGCTGGAAGTTTTAAACTATCTGGCGCCAGTCGGTGTACCTATCTTATGGATCGGTGTTTCGTTAGTCATCGGTGTAATCCAGGCGTTTATTTTTACGATCCTCGTTACCGCATACCTGGGCGGTGCAATTGGTGAGGACGGCCATTAATTCAGCATGTACAAAACGTACATAATGGAATTTTATTTTAGGAGGAAACTATAATGGAATCTACTGCTTTGGTACTTGTTGTTTCTGCATTTTGTGCAACTTTGATTGCTTGCGTTGCCTCGGTTGCGGCGGCATCCAATGACGCGAAAGCGGCTACGACCGCAATGGAAGCCATGGCTCGTCAGCCGGAAATGGCACAACGTTTGATGGTTAACATGCTGATCGCGATCGGCTTGATCGAATCGATTCCAATTATTTCGTCGGTTATTGCGCTCGTTTTGGTATTTGCCAACCCGCTCGTTGACTTGCTCTAATTTGGCATCTAGTGTTTTGAGGAGGGAATTTCATTGGTCGAATTTAACTTTACTTTGATTATCCAAATCCTCAACTTTTTCGTTCTCGTTGCCATCATAGGAAAATTCGGTTTCGGTCCGCTGATGCGGACTCTCGATGCACGTAAAGCTCGGATTGCTGCAGATTTAAGCGGCGCGGAACAAGCCCGGAAACAGGCGGAAGCACTGCATGCGGAATACCAGGCACAACTGGAATCGGCGCGCGCGCAAGCGCAGGAAATCGTTAATAAAGCCGTTGCAGAAGCGGAACAACAAGCCCAAGCGCAACTGGATACGGTACGCACTCAAATCGAACAGGAAAAAACGCTCGCTACCCGTCAATTGGCGGAAGAACGCGAGGAACTTGTAAAGAATTTGCGTGCCGAGGTGGTAGAGCTCGCTACAGCGATCGCTGAGCGGCTGATTGCCAAAAATCTTGATGCGGATATGAATCGTAAGCTGATTAATGACTGCATCGAAAAGTTGGCCACAAAGCAAGTGGGTCGGTAAGATGAAAAATAACCGAGCACTTGCCAAAAAATATGCGGCGGCACTCTTGGCCTTAGCCAAGGAAACCGGCACATTGGAAGAAGTTGAGCAGGAACTCGCACAAATCGGCGAGATTGTGCAGCAAAATCCGGAATTGACGGGCTTTTTGCGCAATCAGTTGATCTCCCGCGAGGCAAAAAAAGAAGTCGTAGAACGGATTTTCACGCAACATCTGAATCCGATGGTCATGCGATTTCTGGGTGTTGTCATTGACCGCGGCCGAATTGCGCTCCTGCCGGATATTATTGATGTCTATCTGGAGTTGTCGCATGTCGAACGCAACATTGCCGAAGCGCAGGTGCGTTTGGCGGTGGACTTGACTGACGAAGAAGAAACCCGTTTGATTCGCGAGTTGACCGAATTGACCGGAAAAGAAATTTATCTGGAAAAAACGATCGATCCGTCGATTTTGGGCGGCATGATCGTGACGATCGGCGACCGGCGCATTGACGGGTCCTTAAAACGACAGTTACACGAAATGAAGACGACCCTACTATCGGAAAAACATGGGATTGAGGTGACTAACGCAATATGAAAATTAAACCGGATGAAATAACATCGGTGATTAAACAGCAAATCGAAAATTACACAGCAGACCTCAATGTCGATGAAGTAGGCTCGGTATTGGAAGTGGGCGACGGTATCGCACATATCTATGGGATTGACAAGTGTATGGCCGGTGAGCTGCTCGAGTTGCCGAACGGCGTATACGGGATGGCGCTCAACTTGGAAGAGTCGAACGTCGGCGCCGTATTGTTGGGCAACTACGAAATGATTAAAGAAGGCGACACGGTCAAACGAACCGGTCGTGTTATGCAGGTGCCGGTAGGCGAAGCGATGATCGGTCGCGTTGTCAACGCGCTCGGCCAACCGTTGGACGGCAAAGGGGATATTCCCGCTGCTGACCACCGTCGTGTGGAATTTCCTGCGCCGGGTATTGCTGATCGGCAGTCGGTTAATGAACCGTTACAGACCGGTATTAAATCCATCGACTCGATGGTTCCGATCGGACGCGGTCAGCGTGAGCTGATTATCGGCGACCGCAGTACCGGTAAAACCGCGGTAGCGATTGATACCATCCTGAACCAAAAAGGACAGGATGTTATTTGTATTTACGTTTCCATCGGTCAGAAAAACTCGACGGTTGCTCGTCTTGTCGACAAACTGACGGAAGCGGGCGCGATGGATTACACGATCGTCGTGCACGCCGGCGCATCGGAAGGTTCGCCGATGCAGTACATTGCTCCGTACGCGGGTGTTGCCATGGCGGAACACTTTATGTACCAGGGCAAAGCCGTACTGTGCGTATATGACGACTTGTCCAAACACGCGGTAGCGTACCGTGCGATGTCGCTCTTGCTGCGTCGTCCGCCGGGACGTGAAGCGTATCCGGGCGACGTATTCTACTTACACTCCCGTCTCTTGGAACGCGCGGCGAAACTTTCCGATGATATGGGCGGCGGTTCGATTACCGCGTTGCCGATCATTGAAACGCTCGCAGGCGACGTCGGTGCATACATTCCGACTAACGTCATTTCCATTACCGACGGTCAGATTTTCCTGGAAACGGAACTTTTCTACTCGGGCGTTCGTCCGGCGGTCAACGTCGGCCTTTCGGTATCCCGTGTCGGCGGTTCCGCGCAGATTAAGGCGATGAAACAGGTCGCCGGCACCTTGCGTTTGGATTTGGCACAGTTCCGCGAACTCGCTGCTTTCGCGCAGTTCGGTTCGGACTTGGATGCCGCTACCAAAGCGCAGATTGATCGCGGTCAGCGCATGACGGAAGTCCTCAAACAGCCGCAGTACACACCGTACCCGGTCGAAGAACAGGTCATGGTGATCTTCGCCGCGGTTAAGGGTTTCCTGGATGATCTCGAAGTGGATGAAGTCGTTCCGTTCGAACACGGTCTGGTTAACTACCTGCGTACCACGTATGCGGATATCGGCCGTGACATCGTCGCGAAGAAAAAACTGGAAGAATCCAACGAAGAAGCTCTGAAACAAGCCATTGCAGAGTATAAAGAACGGTTCAAGGCGGCGCGGAACAGTAATACGGTTGCGGGGTGATTGAATGGCCAGCACACGCGAAATCAAACGTAGGATTCGTAGCGTAACCAACATTCAGCAGATCACCAAAGCCATGAAGATGGTTGCCGCCGCCCGCTTGCGTCGTGCCGAAGAAAAGGCGTTAGGGACCCGTCCGTACGCGGATAAAATTCGGGAATTGCTGCAGCATATTGTAGCCAATACCGAAGAAGGCTTGGAAAGTCCGCTTTTGGAAGAACGTGAGGTCCAACGTACCGCTTACCTTGTAATCGGTGCGGATAAAGGCCTGGCCGGTGGTTACACCTCGAACCTGATGAAAGAATTTACCGGTATTGTGCATGACAAGGCTGCGGAAACGTATGAGATCGTTACCGTAGGTCGCCGCCCGAAAACATACCTGGCACATCGCGGATATGAACTGCGCGATATGTATGAAGGTTTCTCGGACCGTCCGACGTACAATCATGCACGCGAATTGGCGCATAGTATGGCGCAACGTTTTATTGACGGCGAAGTCGATGAAGTGATTGTCGTCTACACGCATTTCTACTCCGCATTGCGTCAAAAACCGATGGCACAAACGGTACTTCCGATTGCCCGTCCGGAAGTGGACGAAAATTTACCGGCAGACGAGTTTGATTACGAATTCTTGCCGGGAGCAAAAGAAGTGTTTTCCGTACTGTTGCCGCAATATTTGGAAGTAATCATCTACAATGCGCTTCTGCAAGCCGCAGCCAGTGAATTGGGCGCGCGGATGGCAGCGATGACGAGCGCGACGGACAACGCGTCCGATCTCATCGATGATTTGACATTGCACTACAACAAGGCGCGGCAAGCGGCGATTACCAATGAAATTACGGAAATCGTCGGTGGCGCGAATGCACTCGAATAATAGACAACGAATTAAGGAGGAGAGCCCTCTTCATGAGCAATTTACAAGAAGGAAAAGTCATCCAGGTCATTGGTGCCGTGGTCGACATTGCCTTCCGTGCTGATCAAGAGTTGCCGGCCGTTTACAACGCGATTGAAATCAAAGATGAAAACGGTCAGGTGCCCGTTGATATTGTGGCGGAAGTTATGCAACACTTGGGCGACGGCGTCGTCCGCTGCGTTGCGATGAGTTCGACTGACGGTCTGACCCGCGGCACGAAAGCGGTGGACACAGGTGCACCGATTTCGGTACCGGTAGGCCAGGGTGTCTTGGGACGTATTTTTAACGTCTTGGGTCGCACTGTCGACAAAGTAGACGAAGAAGTACAGGCTAAAGAATATTGGCCGATTCATCGACCGGCTCCGGAATTTGAAGATCAGTCCCCGTCGACCGATATTTTGGAAACCGGCATTAAAGTCGTCGACTTGATCGCGCCGTACGTAAAAGGCGGTAAGATCGGTTTGTTCGGCGGCGCAGGCGTCGGCAAGACGGTATTGATCATGGAATTGATCCACAACGTTGCGACCGAACACGGCGGCTACTCGATTTTCTCGGGCGTCGGCGAACGTACACGTGAAGGCAACGACTTGTGGAACGAAATGAAAGAATCCGGTGTTATCAGCAAGGCCGCACTCGTTTACGGCCAGATGAACGAACCGCCGGGAGCACGTATGCGTGTCGGTTTAACCGGTTTGACAATGGCGGAGTATTTCCGTGATAAAGAACACCAGGACGTACTCTTATTCATTGATAATATTTTCCGCTTCGTTCAGGCCGGTTCCGAAGTATCCGCACTCTTGGGCCGTATGCCTTCCGCCGTTGGTTACCAACCGACGTTGGCAACGGATATCGGTGAACTTCAGGAACGTATTACGTCAACCAAAGAAGGTTCGATCACGTCCGTTCAGGCCGTATATGTACCGGCCGACGACTTGACTGACCCGGCGCCGGCGGGCGTATTTACGCACTTGGATGCGACGACGGTTCTGTCCCGTGCGATTTCCGAGCTCGGTATTTATCCGGCCGTGGATCCGTTGGATTCTACCAGCCGTATTTTGGATCCGTTGATTATCGGTCAGGAACATTACGAAGTCGCTCGCGGCGTCCAGGAAATTCTGCAGCGCTACAAAGAATTGCAGGATATTATCGCCATTCTCGGTATGGAAGAACTTTCCGACGAAGACCGCCTGATCGTTGCTCGGGCACGTAAAATTCAACGTTTCCTGAGTCAACCGTTCCACGTAGCGGAAGTATTCACCGGCTCGCCGGGTAAATACGTTGCGCTCGCGGATACGATTCGCGGCTTCAAAGAAATTCTCGAAGGTCGTCACGACGATCTGCCGGAAAACGCATTCTACATGGTAGGGACCATCGAAGAAGCCATTGAAAAAGCAAAAACGCTGAGAGGGGAATAACCCATGGCCACGAATGATGCGGGAATGCGCGTCAACATCATCACGCCGGACGGCACTGTTTTCAGTGAAGACGGCGTCGATTTGGTGGTCGCACGCGCACTTGACGGTGAGTTCGGGATCATGCGCGATCATGCCCCATTAGTAGCGGCATTGAAGGTTTGGCCGATCCGCATTAAAAAAGACGGTAAAGAAATTGTAATCGCCGTATTCGGCGGCTTCATGGAAGTCAAAGACAACGTGGTTACGATTACTTCCCGAGTGGCGGAAACGGCGGACTATATCGATATCGAACGAGCGATCAAAGCGCGCGATCGTGCGCTGTCTCGTTTGGAATCCAAGGATAAGAATATCGATTATGAGCGTGCCGAACTGGCTTTGCAACGTGCATTGATTCGTTTGCAAGTCGCCGGTGCGACCAAACTCAAAAGTTGATCAAAAAAGAGCGTCTTGAAAGACGCTCTTTTTTTGTGCCGTTATATAGGAAGACTGTCGCGCTGCGGTTTGAAATGCGGCGCTCTGTATAGTAAAATAAGGAGTAATTACATTCGCCCGTAAAAAGTAAACTTTTATCTGCACATAGACACGGCGGGCAGTGGGAGAGAATACGATGCAAAAAAAGATTTGGCGCTGGGGTCTGGTCGTTACCATGCTGATGGCGATGATGTTGCTGGCCGGTTGCCAACATGATCCTGTTACGAACACGACGGCGCATGACGCCGAGCCGGTCAAGGCCGCAACGGCTCCGCCGGCCGAGGAGCCGGTGAAAAACGGCGTATCTGTTTTGATGTACCATATGATTGCCGATCTTGCGAATAATGACGCGGTGCTGGCTCCGGATCATTTTCGAGCGCAAATGCAATTTTTAAAAGATAACGGCTACCATCCGATCTCATTGCAACAATTGGATGAGTATATCAGTCACGGTACGCCGTTGCCGGAAAAACCCGTTTGCATTACGTTTGATGACGGCTATCTCGATAACTATGAAATCGTGTATCCGCTCATGAAAGAATTCGGTTTTCCGTGGACGATTTTTGTCGTTACCAATGATGTCGGCAAATCCGGTCGCGTCACTTGGGAACAGCTCAAAGAAATGCAGGCGGCGGGCGTGACGGTGGCGAACCATACTTTTTCGCATCCGCAGACGACTTACCTTCCGGCCAAGACGCAGCGGGAAGAGGTCACGTTGTCACAACAGGCGTTGGCGGAGCATTTGGGCATTGAAAATACGTACTTCTGTTATCCGTACGGTTTGTACAATAATACGCTGCTTGGCATTTTACAGGAGAACGGCATTACGTTGGCGGTGACGATGGATCCGGGCCGTGTGCATGTCGGTGATGATCCGCTTACCGTCCGCCGGATTTGGATCGGTAATCGCGTGGATTTGGAACATTTTGAAGAACGGTTGACCACGGATCAGTACCGTTCGTTATAAGGAGCTCTATGAAACATTGGTGGAATCATATCGGCATACGGTGGCTGCTGGTGACGCTGCTGTTTTTCGTCATCACAAGCCCGATTGTCGTTTTGTTCGGCCCGTTTGCGAATTTGAAGCAGGCGGTCGTTGGCGCGATTGTGCGCTCGCGCCATCCGCACTACATCACCTGGCTGTTTGATCAGCAGGAACTGGACCGCATTTTGGGACGTGTCCAGGCGGTGCCGGAACAGGATATTTTCAATTTCAAAGTGCGTGAAGATAAAACGCTGAAATTGCAAAAAATTGAATCGGATCGTTTCGTCGGGTATCTTTTGGAGATCCCGAATCCGAAACGAATCCAAGTCGCTACCGCCGCGGATATCAATGAAAAAGGCGATACGACCAGTAATATCGCCCGCAATAATGACGCGGTGGCCGCGATCAACGGCGGCGGTTTTTACGATCCCAACGGCACGGGCACGGGACGCTTGCCTTACGGTTTTATTTTGCATGACGGCAAATACCTTTTGGGCGAGAAGGTCGATGATGAAGAAGAAGTCGATTTTATCGGCTTTAGCGATAGCGGCAACCTGATTGCCGGCACGTACAATAAAGCGGAGCTTCGTCGGCTCGGCGTGATCGAGGGTATTACTTTCGGACCGCCCTTGGTCGTTAACGGACAGAAAACGATTACGCACGGTGACGGCGGCTGGGGCATCGGTCCGCGAACCGCTATCGGTCAACGTCGCGACGGCACCGTTTTATTTCTCGTCATTGACGGTCGCCAGGTCGGCTACTCCGTCGGCGCGTCGCTGGCGGACGTGCAAAATATCATGTATGAACAGGGCGCCTACATTGCCGCCAACTTGGACGGCGGCTCGAGCTCCACACTGTATTTAAATGGCAAAGTCGTGAATAAGCCGGCCGATCTTTTGGGCGAACGGATGATTCCGACCGCGTTTATTGTGAAATGAGGAATGTTGTGAAATCGCTTCGTACTACATGGCTTGTGGCGTTTGCCGCCGGAATTTTGCTGCAGGGAGCAGTCTATCTTTATTTGGACCAATACCTGTTCGCGCCGGACTCCGGTTTTTACGTCAGCGGCATGTCCGAAGAGAAACAGCAGCCGGATTCGGATCGGTTCGGACAAGTGGAAGGCAGCGGTTCCCGGTACTATTCGCATGATCGTCGTTACATGGCGATGGTCACGCCGACATCCGTGACCGTCTATGATGCACAGGATAAACAAAATACTCAGGTGATCGATCTGAAAAAGCGCGAAGTATCATTCTTTGAATGGTTGCCGGATCGGAACCTGATCTTAATGGCGCTCTTTGATCCCGACGCGAGAGGGACCGATGACATTATCATCGCGCAGTACAATCCGGAAACGCCCGATCATGAACTGGACACGCCGATTGAAAATGTACCGGCCGGATCGAAAGTCACGTCGATGGCGTATTCGACGGCGACCAATGCCGTTTATATGAAGATGCAGGTTGCCGATGAACGCTACCGCATTTACCGTACCGACGCGAACTACGATACGCGCCGCATTTATGTCCAAGCGGAAAATATCGGTCGGATCGGCGTGTTTTATGACGAAGACGTATTCTTTTATGATGATGCCGATGAAGGTATCATGTACGCATTTAACGGCAGCGACAGCTCCTGGCGCACGATTTCTCCGCCGGGCTTTTATCGTTTGATCGGCGTCGACCAAAGTAAAGCCATTTATGCGGCGAAAGTGGATTCCAAAGGAAACGCCATTGAATTGGCGCGCGGGTACTTGGGCGTCGGCTTCACGACCATCGCCAAACTCACCGAACCGGTACCGTTTTCGCAGGTCACGATCAACTACGCTCAGCAGCGGGAAGGCGAAGGCATGACCGCCAACGATCAACCAACGAAGAAGAAGGAGTAATATGGCGAAATATAAAATTCCGAAGGACAGAACCGATGCGGACATGCTGCGTGCCGCGGGTGTCAATGCTAAACGGACGACGGCGACAAGATCGTCCCAAACACAGGCAAACACTCGCGCGACGACAAGGCAATCGACAACCACCGACTCGTTTCACCGCGGCTTTTTGACACCCGAACTCGAAGAGCGTCTGGGCAAATTGTTGCTGGAAGTCAAGCTTGACTACTACAAAGACGAAATCGTCGATTTTTCGATCGAAGCGCGTCGTGACGGACGCAATATTGTGCTCGTCACCGAGCCGAAAAAACATCAAAATCGAACCTGAAAAAATTTACTGGAAGTTATGAAAAACTTTGTGTTTAACTTTTTTATAATGGGCTGAAGCGCCCATTGGTAGCCTTTTTTGAAAAATACTGCCGAGCCTTGTGGCATATGGTGAGGGACTGTTTATAAAAGGCGTAAAAAAAAGCTCTGTTTTTTGTAAAAAAGACTTGCAATTCCGCATTGCGTGTTTTATACTTTAGCTAACTTTTAGGAGAGTTCCTAAAGGCCATTGCACAACAATGATTTACGGTGGTAACGGAGCCTAGTGATAGGTACCATGGTTAGCAAAGAAAGGACATGCGCAATGGGAATTTTAGTTATGATGGCTCTGAATTACTTCGGTATTCAGTTCTGATCCGAGCAGGTCGCTACCGCGACCTCTTTTTTTGCCCAAACTCGTCTTTTAATCCGGTACGGGAGACCGGAAAGGACAGCGGCGGCAATGCAGAATAAATCGTTTTGGATGACTTCTCCCGCCGGGAGAAGTTTTTTATTTTAGGATATGATGGAGGCAGGATGAGCAGATCGCGTTTGATTACCGCTTTAGACGTGAAGTCGCCGGCGGAGATGAAGACACTTGTCGATACGTTGGGCGAGTCGGTATCTTTTTATAAAGTCGGGATGGAACTTTTCTACAGTGCGGGAACCTTGCCTCTGGATTACTTAAAAACGCATAAAAAACATGTATTTTTGGATTTAAAACTACATGATATACCGAATACTGTCGCGCAAGCGGTGGCGGCGTTAACGCGCTTAGGAGCGGATTTACTGAGCGTGCATACGCAGGGCGGCCGTGAAATGATGCAGGCGGCGGCGCGTTCTGCTCAAACAACGGCGGCGGAACTCGGTATCGAACGCCCGCGTCTGGTGGGCATTACGGCCTTGACGAGTTTTTCCGAAACCGGGTGGGAAGAAATCGGCGGCACAGTACCGATTGTTACGCATGTGGAAAAACTCGCGTTATTGGCGAAAGAATCGGGACTCGACGGCGTCGTTTGCTCGCCGCAGGAAGCGGCCCGTTTACGCGCTTTACTCGGACCGGATTTTCTGTTGGTGACACCGGGCGTTCGTCCCGCGTTTGCGTCGCCGGATGATCAGGAACGCATTATGACACCGAAAGATGCGCTGACGGCCGGTTCTTCGTACCTGGTCATCGGCCGACCGATTACGAAAGCGGATGATCCCAAAGCGGCGGCGCAAGCGATTATTGCCGAGATGGAGGAAAGCAAATGAACGAACAGGAAGTACGTCAATTATTAGTGGAAACAAAAGCCATTTTGGAAGGGCATTTCTTACTGACATCGGGATTGCACAGCCCGCTGTATGTCGAAAAGTTTAACGTGCTGCAACAACCCAAGTATACGGAAGCGCTGTGCAAAGAACTCGCGGCGCGGTTTGCGGACCAAAAAGTAGATACCGTCTTGGGGCCGATGACGGGCGGTATTTTGCTCGCGCATGAAGTCGGTAAAGCGCTCGGCACGCGCGCGATTTTCACGGAACGCGAAAACGGCAAGATGACGTTGCGTCGCGGTTTCAAGCTCTCGCCGGGGGAACGAGTATTGATTGTCGAAGATATTGTGACGACCGGAGGCTCAGTGCGCGAAGTCATTGACGTGGTCAAGGCGGCGAACGCGGACATTGTCGGCGTGGGTTTGCTGGTCGATCGGTCGGGCGGTCGCGCGGATTTCGGTGTGCCGAATGAAAAGGTCCAGGCACTTTTAAAACTTGACGTGCAGACGTACGCGCCGGAAGATTGCCCGCTTTGCCAAGAAGGAACACCGCTGACGGAACGCGGCAGCAAACATTTAAAAGCGTAACCGGTAAAAATTACTTTGCAAAAAAGCCTTTGCGATCGCAAGGGCTTTTTTATTGCGGCGTTTCGTTTTCACGGTTACAATGAAGGCAAAGAAGAGATCAACGAGCGTTAGCGCGAGGAAATGGAGCTTATTATGGCACAACAAAGAAAAAGACGTCGGCCCGATGGCAGAAGTCATCCGAAGGGATCGTTTACCCAGCGTCGTCGCGGGTTTTCCCTGTGGGGGATATTGCTGTTTATTGTCGTCGCTTGCGGAGCGTGGTGGTATTTCGGCATGCAGGACTCGAATCAGGTCGTCGGGGAAAAGGCGAAACCGTTGCCGCAAAAACCGAAAGTCACGCAAAGTATTGCCGATTATCGTCCGGCTATCGACAATTTGGCGGCACGTCTGGTGACAAAATTGGAAGCCGAAGGCGCGAAAGTGGAAGGGGAAACGCCGGTCAAAAAAGAAGTGAAATGGGAAGAAACCGGCGGTCGTATTCGCTGGTCGGCGCGCAACCTGATCGTCACGCCGAGCCGATCGCTGGATTTGCCGAAACTGATCGAAGCCTTGCCCGATACGGCAGGGAAAATAACGCTCAGCGCAGCGCACGAAGATACCTGGCATGAAGACTCCGTCGAACGGTATGACGTGACGTTGAAAGACCGTCCGAAACAGGACGAAATCACGATGATTATCGCGCATTTATATGTGTACCCGGTCAAAGAGACACAGGCCGCAGGAACAGCCAAACAGCCGGCCGACGCGCCGCCGAAAACGCCGAAAGTAACGCCGCGCGCCGGCGGAACGGCTAAACTCGCTATCCTGATTGACGATGCGGGCACGGATCTGGAGTCGCAGGCGGTATACGCTTCCATCGGACGACCGTTTTCGCTGGCTGTGATGCCGAATATGGCGCATACAGGCGCGGCGGTAGCGCAAGCGGCGGAGCAGGGTTTTGAAATCATGTTGCATCTGCCGATGGAGCCTGTTTCCGGCAGCGGTATGGAAGCGGGCACGCTGTTGACCACGATGTCGGTAACGGATATTGCCGACCGTACCAAAGCGGCGCTGGCGCAAGTACCGGGAGCGGTTGGAGTCAACAACCACCAAGGATCGAAGTTTACCGCAACGCGCGGCGCTATGTTACCCGTATTGCAAATTCTCAGAGATCGCGGTCTCTTTTATGTCGACAGCGCCACCTCGGCCGATTCGATCGGCAGTTCGTTGGCGGGTGAAATGGGGATCGCGACCCGCAGAAACGAATTATTTATCGATAATGACAGCAGCGTCGCGGCCATTTGTGAACGTTTGCGGCAAGCGGCCGCCATGGCGCAACGCGACGGATCGGCGCTGGTAATCGGACACTGCCGCCCGAATACGGCGGAAGCGGTGCGTCAAATGGTGCCGGAACTGGAAGCGCAAGGCATTGAATTGGTTTATGTTTCGCAATTGGTAGGGTAACGGATGGAATTGTTTTCCACGGATATTTTGCTTTTATTGGCATTAATCGCGGCGGGATTTATTTCCGCCTTCATTGACAGTGTGGTCGGCGGCGGCGGTTTGATTTCATTGCCGGCCATGTTGCTGACGGGTCTTCCGCCGACGGTGGCGCTCGGAACGAACAAACTGGCCGCGATCGCGGGAGTTTTAACCTCAAGCACCACGTTTTGGCGGCGGGGGATGGTCGAAAAAAAGCTGGTGGTATATTTATTACCGCTGGCTTTTCTAAGCTCAATGCTTGGTTCGTATGTCATTATGCAAATCGCCTCGTTCGCCTTTGAGCCGGTAATTATCGGCGCCTTGGTGATCGTCGCGCTGGTCGTTCTTTTCAAAAAGGACTGGGGCGGCCAATCTACGTATCGCGGACGAAGTCGTAATGTTTGGCTGGCGGCGACGCTCGCCGCGGCGGGCTGCGCTTTTTATGACGGTTTTATCGGCCCCGGCACCGGATCTTTCATGATGATGGCGTTTGTCGCCATGGGTTTTGATTTTGTACGGGCGGCGGGCAACAGTCGTTGCCTGAATGCGGCCAGCAATTGCGGCAGTTTAGTGTTCTTCCTGTTTTTGGGGCAGGTGCATTTCGGTTACGGTTTGGCGATGGCGTTGGGCATGGTGGCCGGCGGGTACGCCGGCGCGCGCACGGCAATGGTGCGCGGCAACGGTTTTGTGCGGCTGTTGTTTCTGCTGATTGTCGGCGCGTTGATCATCAAGCTCGCATGGGGGTACTGGGGCGCATGAAGCAAAGTGTTGTGATTACCGGAGGGACTTCGGGGATCGGTCTTGCCACGGCGAAAATTTTAGCCGCATCGGGTTTCCGTCCTCTTTTAGTGGGGCGCGATCCCGAACGCGGCGCGGCCGCCTTGACAACCGTTCCCGCGGCCCGATTCTTGCAGGGAGATGTGGCCGATCCGAACGGGGCGGAAGCCATTTTTGCGCAGGCGGCGCAGTACGGCCCGATCGTCGGACTGGTCACCGGCGCCGGTATCTATCATGAAGCGCTTTTAAGTGAGGAAACGGAAGCCGCGTTGGCGGAACTTTTTGCCACGAATGTCTACGGCACGATTCGTTGCTGCCGCGCGGCGATTCCCTACTTACGTGAGACGCGCGGCGCGGTCGTTACGGTAGCCTCTGACGCCGCGGTCAACGGGAATGTGGCCGCCTCCCTCTATGCGGCCACTAAGGGAGCGGTGCTCGCTTTTACGCGTTCATGGAGTCTCGAAATGGCGGTTTACGGAGTGCGGGTGAATGCGGTTTTGCCCGGTGATACCGAGACGCCGTTGACCCAAGCGCAATGGCAAACGCCGGCGGACCGCGAAGAGATGGCGGCGCATTATCCTTTACAGCGGATCGCGACAGCGGACGAAGTGGCGGAAGTGATCGCTTTTTTACTGTCGCCGCGCGCGTCCTTCATCACCGGCGCGGGGATTCCCGTTGATGGCGGCCTCACCGCATGGTAAGGCGGCGCCGATGATCGATCGTTGCCATGTGAAAAAAACAAGATCCCAGGGAGCGTAAACATGTCCGATCGATTGATTAGCATCGCATTAAAGTCTGTTTTTCACATTGCTTTCGGGGTCAGTTAGCGGCAATTGTGGTACAATAAAGACAGAAGAGTTATTTTTGCGAAGGGGTGAATCATATGTCAAAAGACAAACGAAAAATTAAGAATCCGGAGCATGAAGACATTCGTCCGATGGCGGAAGCGCAAGAAGACGTGGAAAAATTAGGTGCGCATGTCCCGGCACCGCAAGTGGAAACGACACCGGCGGCGCCGGAAGTGCCGGCCGCTTATGATGAACGCGACCTGGAAGCGGAAAATTTAATCCGCTGGGGCGCCGCGCGCGCGGGTGTCATTTCGATGACGCCGTTTTTGGGCGGAATTGCTTTGATGGCCAATGAAGTATATATGATCAGCCGGTTGGCGAAAGTGTACGATGTCAAACTTTCGGATCGTACCATTATGAGTTTCCTCGGTGCGTTCGGCGCACGTGTCGTCGGTTCGATCGCCGCGATGCTGATCCCGATTCCGGGCGTCGGTTTACCGGTTGCCGTTTCCGTTACCTATGGTGTCGGTCGTGTGGCGCAGTCGTGGATTAAAGACGGCTTGCCGCTCGATATTAAGCCGTATGTGGAGAAGTTTGAAGACCTGAAACAGGAAGGTCAGGAAAAAGTCGAAGAAATTGCCAACAATGTAAAAAAAGATGAGCCGTTGGGCGACGAAACGCAGGACTTTATGGAAGACTACGCCGGTCAGGCTAAAGTACATAAATTCTTGGGTACGGCCGACAAAGCGCTGACGGAATTGCTGTTGACTTTCGGTGTATCGCAGGCGCAGATCGACGATAAAAAAGCGTTGGCGAAAGGTATTTTTGAAGTCACGAAAGACACGGCGGAAGAACTGGCGGTCGAAGTCAAAGAACGCGTTAATGAAGCCAGCGCCGATGCCAAATTGCGTGCGGAATTACTGAAAGACCGAGCCCAACAAAAAGCGGATGAAGTGAAAGAAAAATCTGTGGATTGGCAGGCGAAAGCCGAAGATAAAGTAGCGGAATTAAAAGATCGCGTGCAGGAAAAAGCGGCGGAAGCAAAAGAGAAGGCCGCGGAAGCGAAAGAAGAAGCAGCCGATAAAGCGGCAGAATTAAAGGACCGCGTGCAGGAAAAAGCGGAGGAAGCAAAAGAGAAAGCCGCGGCAGCGAAAGAAGATGCGGCTGATAAAGCGGCAGAATTAAAAGATAAAGTCGAAGCCCGCGCGGAAGAAATTAAAGCAGAACAGAAACATTAAAAGCGATTACTGCGGAAGGTCACGAGCATATACGCGTGCTGTTCGCAAAAGAAAACGCTAATGAAAGCTAAAGATATCATGACATCGCGTTGGGACACGGGCATTGCCCGGGGGAGGAACTTTAATGAGCGACTTGGATAATATGAAAATGAAAGCCGAAGCGAAAGTGGAAGAACTGGCGGCCAAAGCCAGATACGAAGCGGAAAAAGCGGAGGCGGACGGCGGCGAATTGGCCGATAAAGCGAAAGCGAAAGCGGACGAATACGCCGCGAAAGCAAAAGGCGCGTATGCCGACGCTAAACAAAGCGTCGAAGACGCGGCGGAAAAGGTAAAACAGGAAATTCACGAAGCGACGAAGTAAGGGGGAACATCTCTATGGGAAGATTGTTCAAACTCTTATTTCGCATGTATTCGGCCAAAAAGTTTTTAGGCTATTTCGGAACGTTAGGCAGACGCGCGGGATTCTTGCGGCAGGCAGTTGTCTTGTTTTATTGTCTGCGTGACTCGCGGACGCCGAATTTTGTACGGCTTGCCATTTTGGGGGCGCTGGGGTATATGATTACGCCGGGCGACCTCTTGCCGGATTTTATTGCCGGCATCGGCTGGTTGGATGATGCGGCGGTTGTCGCCGGGGCAATGAAAATTGCCAATAAATATATCCAGCCGGAACACGTGATAAAAGCCAAGAAATTTTTTCCGGGTTGAGAAAAAGCGCTTACCTTTGGGTAAGCGCTTTTGTTTTGTCGGCGCGTCATGTACCGACGGCGGTATAAACTTATTTCCTTTGATCGGGATCGCGCGGCGCGAGCGGCGGCAGACCGGGTAACGTGCGCCGGCGCCTTTGGCCGCGATCGAGATCATATAAATATTACCGTTTTCATTTTAGCCACACGAGATATATAACGCCCACAATGCCCGCCGTTGGGGGCTTTTATATTTTCGTTTCTTCTCTATCATCTTAATTTACGCCAGCGAATTTTCCCCCATTCTTCCCCCAAAAAAATTACATTGATATTTCGTCGAGCTTGTCGGCGGCGTCACGATGCATTTTTTCACTTGCATGCGAATAAACGGCAAGCGTCGTTTTCGGATTGATATGCCCGACGCGTTCCATGATCGTTTTTAGTGGAACGCCTAATTCCGCCAATAAAAATATATGAGTATGGCGGAATACATGCGTTGAAATATGACGCGGCAATTTAAGCGAGCGAAGCATGCGGTTTATGTTGGAAAAGCGTATAGGGTTGCCCGTCGACGTTGTAAAAAAGTAGCCTTTTTCCGTGTATTTTCGTTTACCCCATGCGGCGGCCGCCTTCATGTTTTCAATGCGGATCTGTTTTAGAATTTCAATGGCGCGGCTATTGAGCGCCACAGTCCGGAATGATGATAGCGTTTTCGGCGGCGTTTTTATTTCTTTAGCGGAAAGCCTAACGGCCTGTGAAATCGTGCCGTTTATATCAATGTTTTCACCGTCAAAATCTTGATACCGGAGCGCGGAACATTCGCCGACGCGTAAGCCGGTAAGTGCTATAAATTCAAGCATAAGGGCGTAACGCGGTTTTATTTCATGCACTTTTTGCAGTACTTCCGCTAATTCTTCACGCGTTAAAAACTTTTCCCGCGCGCGTTTTACATCGTCAACTGTTTTTGCGCGTCCGGAAACGGTCATCTCGTGGATAAAACTTATATCTGTTATATACTTCATGCGTTTAGCGTATTTCATTGACTGCTTGAAAAATGAGGCGGTCATGCCGACAGTAACGCCGGACAAGTCGCGTATTTTAATAAATGCCTTTTGTATAATCGGTAAAGTAAGCGCCGGCACTAAAATGCCGTCGGGAAATATCTTAATTAGCCGCTTGATATAATCCGCATGCGCGCGCCGTGTTGTCGGTCTAACATCAGGCGCGCGGTATTCCGCATACTCTTTTAACAGTTCCGCAAGCGTTATATTCTTTTCGGTTTTTGTTTCCTGCGCCTCGTCAATTCTCTTTTGCAGTTCGGTGGTTGCCCACTTAATGGTCGCATTGGTCTTTTTATCCATGGTAACCGATACGCGCCGACGCGTTCCGGTTAGCCTGTCAACATACGTCTCGACGGCACGATACGACGTGCGGCCGCTTTTTGTCTTTCGCTCCTCGATATACATAGCTTTTCCTCCTTCTTGTGATATAATTAAACATACAGAAAACAGCCCATTTCGGGCGTGTTTCTGTCCGCGTCGCCGTGTTACTGCATCTCCTAATGTCACGGTTGGCGCATCTCTCCGCGGGGCGTTGGTAGCGTCCCGCTTTTAATTTATTTAATTATTTAGTGCTTGTTTCGGCTTTGAAAATATAATCATCAAAAATGATATTGGTGCGCCAAATATAAACAATGTCAACAGTGCCATTATTGTTGATTTGATCGTTGACCATTTAAGCGAGCGGCTATAAAAGTAAGTAAAAACAGCGTTAATTATTACTAGATCTAGCGCTAGCCACCTGTAAAACGCGCTATACTCAAAGGCGGTTGCGTTGAATCGGTGTCCATACGCTGACGACCAATAGCTCCCCGCAATGGCTAACAACACAAAGAAAATAATAGCCACGGCGGTTTCTATTAAGGCGTAAGTGCGTTTTGAATAAAGTGGTTTATTCGCAAGCGCTTGCTTTTGATACTGACTGTATATCGCATAAGACGCGCCAATAATAACAGCCCACTCCAAAATAGTATCCATTTTTACGTGCCCCCCTTTACATGCGCACAAAAATAATTATTTAATAATACTCTGCTTGATGATAGCGCGGCCCAATATACGGAAATCGTCACAGTTGTTGGCGTTGAATATCATAGGCGGATAGGCCGGATTTTCCGACTGCAGAATGACGCTTTCGCCGTTATGATAGAAACGCTTAAGGGTGACGGCGTCGCCGTTGATGCGTACGACTACCACTTGGCCGGATTCCGCCTCGTTTTGTGACTTGACGAAAACGGTGTCGCCGTCATAAATTCCTATGCCCGTCATACTGTCGCCGCTAACATGTAAGCAAAAATCAGCGTTTGTCGTTGTTCCGACATAGCCTTCAAAATTTTCTTCCGACAATATCGGTTCGCCGGCTGCCGTAGTCCCAAGTAAAGGGACTTTTTTTAATTTAGGAATAAACACATTGGGGTCATCGGGGATTGAAACAGTCCTGCCCTTATCTTCCAACAAGTCCGATTTATTAATTTTGAAATAATTAGCAAGTTGTTCAACAACACCCATGCGCGGCAAAGACTTTTGAAGTAACCACTTGCCGACGGTGCTTTCAGATACGCCTACAATGCGGCTTAATTCTACGTTGTTAAGGTCATGGCTTTCCATATACATTTTTAAGTTGCGGCTAAAAATAGCACGAATTTCAGTTTCCAACATGGCAATCTCCGCTCCTTTTATGAATAGTATAGATTAAAATTCTTGGGTGGTCAATATTTTTTGGGGAAAAGTAGAAAAAAAGTCTTGACTAGCGTTAAATTCTAGATTATACTATAACCAAGATAAAGAAACGGAGGTGAGAAAGTGCAAATTTCATTACGAGCGGCGCGCGTAAATGCCCGCCTAACGATCAAAGAGGCGGCGCCGAAAATTGGCATCGGCAAAGATACTTTGATCCGGTGGGAAAAAGAGCCTTGGCGAGTAAGCGCGTTGTTTCAGCAACGAATTTCACAAACCTATAAGATGCCGATTGATAATATTAATTTTTTGCCCAAAAACTAGAATATAATTCTATAAAGATGAGGGCGATGAACGGGGGTGAGGTAATGACGTTGAAAGAATCGATTCATGTATACGACCAAAATGAAAAGACGGCTCAGGTCACCGTCGCAGTGTGTGAGGCACTTCACGGGTTGAGCCGTCAAGACGTACTAACCGTTATAGGCACAGTGCAAATGCTGGCGGATACGGTTTCCGTGTTCCCGTCTAGCGGACAGGAGTTAACAGAGTAAGTATTTCTTTGTAAATACGCATGTATTCGTTTGCATACGCTTGCGGGGCTTGTATCAAGCGAGGGTATCTTGTCAGATACAGAATCGTCAAGTCGTGTGCACGTTGTTCGATGGTAAGCATAATTTCACCTCCTTTCTGAGGTGAGTATATCACGCAAAGGAGGTGAAACATGAACGAGTTAACCGTTAAAGAGTTCGCCGCAAGACATGTAAGACGAAGAAAGGAGTGAGAAAAGATGCCAAAGAGAAAGCCATTCAAAAGGCAACATAAGCAAGGGCTTAATGTTCACATCAAAGCGACGGCTTATCGCGCATCGCAAGTTAAGGAGATCGTGCAAATGGCGGCTGACATACAAAAAGAGCACAGATGCGACTGTACTCTTTTCGTAAACACAGATCAATGTTTTGAGTTAATCGGCGGGTGCATTAACGAGAAAGAGGGGGCGTAAAGCATGCAGGAAATTATGGTGGTAGACGGCCCGGTGTCCGTTCCGGCCAAGGATATTTGGTGTAAAACGGGCGGCCTGAAAAAGTTTGTCGGACTTGGTCTTTCGACGATCCGCGCGCACGTTGCGGATATGGAGGCGAGCGGCGCATACGACGATAAAATCATCGTATATCCGGGCGGAATGCGGCTGGTAAATTTAGCGGCGTTCATTGATTATCTAGTAGCGACGCAGAGCGTAAAGGCGCTAAAGGTGGCGAAACGAAATGAAAAAGAAGATGCGGCGTAAAAAATTGACCGTCGTTCAAAGACTGGTATTAGCATTAATTTTTATTCATGAGCATTGGCGGACTATCGGGGCGGCTATCGGCGGAGCGCTTATGTTAATAGGTGCGGCAAACTTAATCACGGGCGACGTTGCGTTATATGTTGATTATTCGGTGGCGCTTAAGTATTTGGCTAAAAGCTGGGGCGCGATAATCGGCGGCGGCGCGCTGGTGAGCCTATGCGTTGACTTGGAGGAGGTGGCGAGATGAAAGAAGCTGATAATCCAATGGTGATTGACCGTCCAACGATCCCTAAAACACATGTTTACACGGTGGAAGTAAAAGCGATTATCACGGCGACTATTAAGGTAACGGCTGACGATGAAGAAGAAATTGACGGAAAAATCGATTACTACGAGGATAGCATTATGGGCAACATCGACAACTTCGAAATTGATGACTGGGAAGTTATTTTTTCTGAAGAAGCGGGGGAAGAATATTATGACTGAAATAAAAAATGCGTCCGCGGCAACGGACGCACAAAGCAATATACAACAAAATTATAGCATAGAAAAATTAATCAATCAAAAAGTATTAGGAAAGTCAATAGCTGACGATCTAGCCGCCTATGAGGCGATCGGGTTGCACTTACTGCATTTTTACGACGAGAACGACGTTCTCGATGAGCGGTCATTCGATTATATCCACGGGCAAGGTGAGGGAATGCTGAAAGTAATAGATAGCATGAAGGCCAGAATAAAAGACCTTATCGCGGCGGAGAATGCGAAGGTGATCCTATGAGAATGTACGAGTTAACCGAAATGTACAAAGAATTACAAGACGCGCTCGAAAACGAGGAAGTCACGCAGGAAGAAGCCGCCGACACGTTCGACGCGATAAATGACGCTATAACGGCGAAAATTGACGCATTATCGGCGATCTATTTAGAGGCCGAAGGC